>JARGGF010000518.1 GCA_029210905.1 Bacteroidales bacterium
AATACTGAAGTTTGGACTCAGTTTACCGGAGCCTTTAATGTTTCCAATTTAACAGCTGTATACGGAGCTGCAATTCTTGCCGGCATAGAAAAGGAAGATGCGCTAAGAACTATTAGCTTACTAACCCCTGTGCGTGGCCGATTTGAAACAATTAAAATTAATGAAATCACTGGAATAGTGGATTACGCGCATACACCTGATGCTCTGGAGAATATTTTAAAAACCATAAATGAAGTTAGAATCGAAGGACAAAACTTAATTACAGTTGTTGGTGCAGGAGGAGACCGGGATAAAACTAAAAGACCAATAATGGCTAAACTTGCTGTAAAAAATAGTGATAAGGTAATTTTAACATCAGATAACCCAAGGACAGAAACCCCTGAAAGCATTCTGGACGATATGGAAAAAGGAATTGAAAATTCTGATAAAAAAAAGATTATTAGAATAACTGACAGAAAAGAAGCCATTAAAACAGCCTGCCTGCTAGCCGCTAAAGGTGATATTATTTTGATTGCAGGAAAGGGTCATGAAACTTATCAGGAAATTAATGGAATTAGATACGATTTTGATGACAGACAGGTATTTACTGAACAGATGAAATTATTAAATGAATAAAAAAAAATAAAAATACTAACTCAAATATAGCCTGAAAAATGTTTTACTACCTATTTAGATATTTAGACGAAATAGACTTCCCAGGTTCCGGGATGTTCCAGTACATTTCTTTCCGTTCCGGATTGGCAATCATAACCTCATTGATTTTCTCTTTCATCTATGGCAAAAAAATTATCCGGTATCTTCAGAAAAAACAAATCGGTGAAGTAGTCCGCGATCTTGGACTGGAAGGACAATATCAAAAAATCGGTACTCCAACCATGGGTGGTATTATAATCATCTTGTCCATAATTATACCTACTCTTTTATTTGCAAAATTAGATAATATCTATATTATATTAATGATAATCACCACATTATGGCTCGGATTAATAGGATTTGTTGATGATTACATTAAGGTATTCAAGAAAAACAAAGAAGGTCTTTCGGGCAAATTTAAAATTATAGGGCAGGTTGGTCTCGGCCTAATTGTAGGCCTCACCATGTACCTGAGTGATGATATCGTAATCAGGGAAAATCCACGAGTGCCGGAAAGCCTGCAGAACAGGACTTCCGTTATGGTAAACGCGTTGCGAGAAACCAGTATTGAGGATCAAAGGACCGCTGGAGTTAAATCAACAAAAACAACCATCCCATTTTTAAAGAGCCACGAATTTGATTATGAAATACTGGTTAGTTTCTTCGGAAAATATAAGCGGCCAGCGGCCTGGATAGTTTTTGTGCTGATTGCTATATTTATAATAACAGCTGTTTCAAACGGAGCCAACCTGACAGACGGGCTTGATGGCCTGGCAACAGGCGTATCTTCAATAAGCGTGGTAACATTGGGGGTATTTGCTTATTTATCAGGCAATATTATTTATTCCAGCTACCTGAATATCATGTACATACCAGAAATAAGCGAGTTGGTTATTTTTGCCAGTGCAATTATAGGTGCAACTATTGGGTTTTTGTGGTACAACTCCTTTCCTGCACAAATATTTATGGGAGATACAGGTAGTTTAACACTTGGTGGAATTATCGCCGTTTTTGCCATACTGGTGCGAAAAGAACTTCTTATCCCACTTTTATGTGGTATTTTTCTAATTGAAAATCTTTCTGTTGTTTTTCAGGTAACATATTTTAAATACACCAAGAAAAAATACGGCGAAGGCCGGAGAATATTTAAAATGGCCCCTCTTCATCACCATTATCAAAAATTGGGATACCCTGAACCTAAAATAGTAACACGTTTCTGGATAGTAGGAATATTACTGGCAATTATCACAATAATTACATTAAAAATCAGATAGTTATACATTCTTAAGGCATACATGAATAAAAAAATAAGCATATTGGGTGGCGGCGAAAGCGGAGTGGGTGCAGCAATTCTGGCTCAAAAACAGGGGTTTGAAGTTTTTTTGTCAGATTTCGGCCTCATTCAAGATAAATATAAAACTGTATTAAATAATTATAAGATCGATTGGGAGGAAAAACAACACACAAAAGAACGTATTCAAATCGCTGACGAGGTCATTAAAAGTCCAGGGATTCCAGATAATTCAGATATTATTCAATATCTTAAAGCGATAGAAAAGCCAATAATATCAGAAATTGAATTTGCTGCAAGGTATACCAATGCAAAAAAAATCTGCATTACTGGCAGCAATGGAAAAACAACAGTTACTATGCTGATATATCATATCCTGCAAAAAGCAAATTTTAATGTAGGACTTGGTGGCAATGTGGGGCAAAGTTTCGCTTTGCAAGTTGCTGAAAATGATTTTGATTATTTTGTTATCGAGTTAAGTAGTTTCCAACTCGATTATATGATAGATTTTAAAGCTGATATAGCAATATTATTAAATATCACTCCAGACCATCTTGATTGGTACAATTATAATTTTTCATTATACGCTGAATCAAAATTTCGAATTGCACAAAACCAGGACGAAAGTTGTTTTTTCCTGTATAATGCTGATGACCAGGTCATTATTGACAGATTAAAAGATATTAAATCTAATGCAACAAAGCTCCCTTTTTCTATTTATTCAGAAAATAAACTTGGAGGATACGCAACTAATACTCATTTAAAAATAAACCATCATAATCCATTTGAAATGAATATATATGAACTCGCTTTGCAAGGTAAACATAACATTTACAACTCGTTAGTGGCTGGTATTTCGGCAAAAATATTGGATATCAAAAATCCAATAATTCGTGAGAGCCTTGCTGATTTTAAAGGGGTAGAACATCGTTTAGAAAAATTTATTAAGGTGCATGGCATCTTATTTATTAATGATTCAAAATCTACCAATGTGAATTCCTGCTGGTATGCATTAGAAAGCATGGACAAAAAAACCGTGTGGATAGCAGGTGGAATAGACAAGGGAAATGATTATGCCATGTTAAAAGATCTTGTAAAAGAAAAAGTAAAAGCAATTGTTGCACTTGGCAAAGACAATCAGAAAATTCATGATGCCTTTGGCGATATTGTTGAAATAATTGATGCCACATCGATGGAAGAAGCCGTAAAAGCTTCATATTTTTTGGCCAGGGATGGTGAAATTGTCCTGCTTTCACCAGCATGCGCAAGCTTTGACTTATTCAAAAATTATGAGGACCGAGGCAGACAATTTAAACAAGCAGTAAGAAAATTGTAATTATCTAACATTCATATATTTGTGAAAGACAAACTATCAACATATTTTAAAGGTGACCGGGTAATATGGATTGTATTGGTATTTTTATCAATAATATCCATAGTCTCAGTCTATAGCTCAATTGGTGATTTAGCCTATCGCTTTTCAGGAGGAAATACGAGCCATTATCTGTTCAGGCACTTGAGGTTTTTGCTGGTTGGCTTCATTGTGCTGTATTTTGTTCACCGAATTCCTTATTCTCTTTTCTTCAGTCTTTCACAACTGTTTATAATAGTGGCAGCATTACTTCTGATATTCACACTGTTTATGGGGGTGACCCGAAATGATGCAACCAGATGGCTGAGCCTCCCTGGCATTGGGGTTGAATTTCAAACTTCCGACATTGCAAAGTTTGCACTTATTGTTTACATTTCAAGGATTTTATCACTTAGTCAGGAAAACGAAGAAAGCCTTACTTTGGCTTTTAAAAGAATCATTATTCCGGTCGGCATTATTTGTGGTTTGATTTTGCCGTCGAATTTTTCCACGTCCTTCCTACTCTTCTTCACCTCCTTAGTTTTAATGTTCATAGGCAGAATTCCGGCTAAAAAATTATTTTCATCAGTAGGAATTCTTATTGGCATAATGGTTTTTTTGGTAATGCTGGCATTTCTTGCCCCTAATGTAGGCAGATTGGGCACCTGGAAAAATCGTATTGAAAGTTTTTGGAACGATAAAGGTGGTGATGACTATCAGGCAAATCTGGCCAAAACTGCAATAGCCACATCTGGCCTTGTTGGTAAAGGACCTGGAAATAGCAGCGTAAGGTATTCATTACCACAAGCTTATTCCGATTTTATTTTTGCAATAATTCTGGAGGAATGGGGATCTCTTGTCGGGATTCTGGTGCTATCGTCCTATTTATTTCTGTTATACAGGGTGGGTATGATTGTGAAAGCAAGTTCCAGAACCTTTCCTGCATTTCTGGCAATAGGCCTCACGGTAAATCTTGTTTTTCAGGCATTAGCCAATATGGCAGTAGCAGTAAATATTGTACCAGTTACCGGACAACCACTTCCACTGGTCAGCATGGGTGGCACCTCAATTATTTCTACCTTTGCAGCACTGGGAGTTGTTTTAAGTATCAGCAGGAGTCTTGAAAAACAACATCTTATCGATGAAAAATTAAAAGAAGAAATTAACTAAAATGAAACAGCAGATAGCAAAGCGAATAATTATAAGCGGAGGAGGAACAGGAGGGCACATTTTCCCGGCTATTGCAATTGCAAATGCATTAAAAGCAAAAGA
>JARGGF010000519.1 GCA_029210905.1 Bacteroidales bacterium
ATCGTTAATCGGTATTCCTTGTTCTTTATTCGATATTTTTTTAAATTCAATTGCTTTAGCCCTCACCCAGGAACCCGAACTACTCCTACTTGATGAGCCCTCTTCGCACCTCGATATTTGCCATCAGGTACAAATACTTAACCTTTTTCAACAGTTAAACCAGCAAATGGGACTTACCTTATGAATGATTATTCACGATTTAAACCTGGCAAGTGAATACTGCAATTATCTGGTGATGAATAACAACGGTAAATTGCATAGTGCAGGCAGTCCTGAAGAGGTACTTAATTATCAACACATTGAAGAATTATACTAAACGGTAGTTATTACCCAGAAGAACCCAATTTCTGGCAACCGGCAGTGTTTTTGGTGTCGGGGAATGTGATGAAGAGAGAGTACACTGCTTTGTTATGATTATTATGATAAATACTGATCTTAATCTATCCTAATAATCATATTTAATCAGAGGGGATGAATATTTGCAATACAAACCCTTGACTAAAGATCACGTCTTCATTGAATTACAAAGAAATTATATATTCAGATAAACCCCTATTCCTTTGTAAAAAGAGATGTAATTCTTTTTGATCCAATACAATATTCAATAAAATAAATACCAGATTGCACTTCTTTTAAATCAATCTCATGATAATGTGCACCTTTCGGAAATTTATTTGTTAGTACATTTTTTACAACTCTCCCAGTATTATCCAAAATCCTGAAACTAACAAATGCTGCCGATGGTAGCTCAAAATCAATTTTTAACAAGTTCTTTGTTGGATTAGGGTATATTTTTAAAGCAATGGGCATATTGATTTGACTAATTCCGGTAGATTGAGAACTCCAGCTTATGGTTTTGCTTTGTCCGTTTACCAATGTATTAAAATTGAATTCACCCGAAATTAGATTTAATGGAATCCGAAATAACTCAGTCCTGCCTTGAGTAGGTTCGGCCAGTGCTAATGCAATTTTATAATATTGTTCGCTAATAGAGTATGCATTTAACGATGAATTAACAAACTGTTCTGGCGTCCCCAAATTTGCAGCTCCACTGCCAGCAACGGATAAGATATCGAAGCCCAAAACAGTTCCATTTGCATAGAAAACCAGAGAATTTGCATCAAGGACTGCTTCTACTTCTGCATCAGCCAAAGTATTCTTTGCAATATTTTCTGCAGGAAATTCTGAAATAATTCCTACAACAAATTGCATAATCAAAGAAGCATCCATTGAGCTGAGAATATCATTATTATCAACATCAGCAGCGGTTGTTCTCCATGTTTCCCAAGGACTTGCTACCCCAGAATTATCGGTGCTTAATCCCACACTGTTTTGCAATACTAAAGATGCATCTGAGTTTGTAATTCCTGTTACATTATCTACATTTCCAAAAACCAATGTTGAAGTAATTTGGCCATCAACAAAATCGGTAAACAACTTATCATCATATTTAAACTGGTTAATTTTTATGCTTGAAGTACCCGCATCAATCGAAGTGAATTCAAGATCTACTAGTTCACCGCTCCCCGAAATTGGAGCAGAGCTGGTTTGATTAATAATAAGTGTTCCCATGGTATCACTATTAATGGAGACAGTTGCCCCTGGATCAATTGTTCCTGTTAAATTATAACCAGTGTATTCAATCTTAGTGTTATCGTAACTTAAATTAATTGAAAATGAAGATGCACCACAAGCAGAAGGAATAAAAGTGCTTGAAATAGTATTTGTGAAATTATCACCAACATTAATATTCGCGTCACTGGCAGTTATTGTTACATCAAAATCTACAGTAACATTACCATTATTAAGTTCGGATATTGGTGTGGTATTGAACAAAAAATCGGACATTTCAAGGGAAGTACTGCCACATGAAATACTGTTAAATTGAAGCTTCAAAATACTTCCTTCCCCAACAAATGGAACAACTCCAGCACAAGCAATTCTTAAAAGTCCTGGTGTGGCAGGGTTAATTGCAAAAATCCCATTATTTTCAGGAATAGTGCCCACCAAACTATAACCAGTGTACTCAATAATTGAAGGATCATAATTAATATTTAACTGATAGGCACTTATTTTATCAATGGCAAGTAATTCAGCGATATTTAAACTTATTTCAAAGCTGCTATCTACTTTCGATGTAATATCAGGAATAGTCACCTCCTTTTTATAAACTATTGTGGCCGAACCATTTGTAGTATTAGTAATTGCAGTGGTATTATAGATAAAATCACTAATTTCAATAGGAGAAGTGCCTACAACAAGACCAACAAATTTTAAATTAATTAAGCTACCACTTCCAGTAACATGTGCAGGAGGTAGTAAAGCAAACGCCAAGCTAAGTTCGCCCGCAACATTGTCATTTATAACAAACATACAATTTTCGGCAACCGTGCCAATACTATCATAACCATTATATTTAACTGATGTTGCATCGTATTTGATAGTAAATTGGTAAGAAATAATATTATCAGACGTCAATACTTCTGATGTATTGATACCTACAATAAATTCATCATTTAAATTTGCAGTAACATCATCTACTGTAATTTGATAACTTTGTGCTGTGGCAAAGGATAAAAATAACAATTGCTGCACTATGCAAGCAATTAACAGGATTTGGTTTTTCATAATTTTTAATTTGGGTTATTAATATTTTGAACAAAAATAATAATTTTTCACCCAAGTATATACATTTAAGCGTTTTTTAACTAACAAGCATAATTGTAGTTGAAAAATGAGAATAACACACAACGAAGAAATGCATCAGTTTTACTTGATATTATTAAAATAATAGGACACAGATTATTATGATAAATACTGAACTTAATCTATCATAATAATTATTTTAGATCAGTCTCCACTTTATTTTGCCCCTTTCTCCTCATCACCCGATGGTTTTCGTACTTTTTTAGCCCTTCCTGCTTTTTTTAGTGCCTGATCAATGATCCATTCCAATTGTCCGTTGGTACTCCTGAATTCGTCGGCGGCCCACTTTTCAACGGCTTTGAATTTTTCGGGATCAATTCTCAATACAAATGTCTTTTTCTCTGCCATAGGCTGTTATTGGTGAAGCGTACCAGCATTTACCACTGGCCTTGCCGACTCATCGGAGCACAATACAACCATCAGGTTGCTGACCATGGCTGCCTTCTTCTCTTCATCTAATTCTACAATTTGTTTTTCCGACAACTGGTCAAGTGCCATTTGTACCATTCCTACAGCACCTTCTACAATTTTTGAACGGGCTGCAACCACAGCAGTAGCCTGCTGTCGGCGCAACATTGCACCTGCAATTTCCTGTGCATAAGCAATGTAATTAATGCGTGCTTCAATTACATGAATGCCTGCAATTTCAAGGCGTTCCTTTAATTCACCCTCCAGGCGGTGATTTACTTCTTCACCCCCGGCCCGTAGTGTAATGTCAGCATCTTCCATCTCAAAATTATCGTAAGGGAACATGCCGGCAAGTTTCCTTAAGGCAGCATCACTTTGAACTACTACAAAATGTTCGTACTGGTCCACATCAAACGAAGCTTTAAAAGTATCCTCCACCTTCCATACCAGCACCAGGCCAATCATAATGGGGTTTCCCACTTTATCATTCACTTTAATGGGCTGACTGTCGAAATTGCGTGCCCGCAATGAGATTTTCTTTTTGGTATTAAAAATATTTACCCAGAAAAAACCATTGTCTTTAATGGTTCCCTGGTATCGGCCAAATAAAACAAGTACCGATGATTCATTAGGGTTAACAATAATAAAACCGGGTATTAATAAAAATGCAAATACCATCAAAATAATTGCAAGCGGATTGCGCAAGGTAATAATACCCAGGATTGATACAACAATAAGCAATAACAATACTGCCAATGTTCCATAACCTGATTTAGGCTTAACTATTTTTTCCATATTGATTTGATATTAAAATGATATCATAAAGGTATTATATCACTATCAAAAAAACAAGCAATAATTGAAATATTTGATAAATTTTTTGGTTAACAATTTTGAAGCCTTGAAAAGTCTATAATTACCAGATATTTACAAATCTGACCAGCAGAATTGGCAATCGGAACAGAATAGTAATCGTGTGGATATAGATTTAATATTCAATTCTTGTATATTTTACTTTAAATATTGCCTGCTTTTATATTAATAATGTCTGGATAACTGCTAATCTAATGTTCCAAAAGGCAAATCTAATCTTCCGGGATGCTTTTCTATTCTTCTGAATGGCTAATCATATCTTCCAAGAGCTAATTCTAATCAGCTGAGAGGCTACTCATATGTTCCGGATGGTTTTTCTTATCATCAGCATACCTTTTCTGTAATGCAATGGGACTAATCAAACTTTCAGCCAATCAACGCCGTTTTTCGAACAAGCATTGCATGACGGATAAATAGTATCGCTATTTTTTCATCTCTTAAATGCAATGCGAAATGTAATTAATCGTATTTTCCAAAATATTTTAATAAAGTGTTCAAACCTGATAGGTTTTTTTTGATCCAACATGCTGCTACAAACCTGTCAGCTCTTTTCCATCA
>JARGGF010000051.1 GCA_029210905.1 Bacteroidales bacterium
TCTTCAATTGAAGAAATTCCTCCACCCACTGTAAAAGGAATATTTATTTTTCGGGCAATTTTGTTAACGAGTTCAGCAAAAGTCTTGCGTTTTTCTTTGGTCGCTGTTATATCAAGATATACCAATTCATCGATTCCCTGTTTCGAATAAAAGTAACCTTGTTCCACCGGATCGCCAACATCCCTTAGGTTTACAAAGTTAACGCCTTTAACTGTGCGGCCATCCTTTATGTCCAGGCAGGCAATAATTCTTTTAGTCAACATATATTTGAAATTATAGGAATTTTTTTAAATCTTTCAGTTGAATCCTGTTTTCGTAAATGGCTTTGCCAATAATGACCCCATAAATTGGCATGTGCAAGAGTTCCTCAATATCTTCGATTACTGAAATTCCGCCACTTGCAACTAGTTTAATATCAGGGAATTGCTCCATTATTCTCTGATATAAAACTACAGAAGTACCCTGCAATGTGCCATCTTTGCTCACATCTGTACAAACCACATGATTAATTCCATTAGCAAGATAATCGTTTATAAAGCTAAAAATATTGATGCCCGAATTTTCCTGCCAGCCGTTTACTGCAATTTCTTCGTTTTTGACATCAGCACTTAATATTATTTTATCACTTCCATATTTTTGCAACCAGTTTAAAAACAAATTTTTGTCTTTAACCGCTGTGCTTCCTATATTTAGTTGAGTAGCGCCATTTTCAAAGGCAATTTCCAGATCTTTATCCGATTTAATGCCACCGCCAAAATCAATCTTTAAATTTGTTTTTGTGCTAATCTCATTCAGAACCTTCCAGTTTACAATTCCATTTGATTTTGCCCCGTCTAAATCAACCAAATGCAGATACTTAATGCCACTGGCTTCAAATTCTTTGGCCACTTCGAGTGGATTTTCATTGTATATTTTTTTTTGGGCATAGTCACCTTGAGTAAGGCGTACACATTTACCTTCGATAATGTCTATTGCTGGGATTATTTTTATCATAGTTTTGTTATGGTGACTTTCCATGCTTTTAAAAATTGGAAAGTCTGATGGTTATAGCTTTAAAAAATTTTCTAATATAATTTGTCCAACATTTCCACTCTTTTCAGGGTGAAACTGGCAGGCATAAAAATTATTTTTTTGTATGGCTGCCGAGAAATTGATTCCATAATCAGAATTCGCTATACTGTATTCATTTTCAGGAATATAATAGCTATGTACAAAATACATGAAACTCTTTTCGTCCACTCCTTTAAATAATTTACTTTTCAAATTCCAAATGTGATTCCAGCCAATTTGAGGAACTTTCAATTCATTCCCAAACCGTTTTACTTTTATAGAAAAAATACCAAGCGCTTTGGTTTTCCCTTCTTCTGATGCTTCACACAAAAGCTGCATGCCCAGGCAAATACCTAAAACCGGTTGCGTGAGTTGAGGAATTACATTGTCCAGACCAAGTGATTTTAAGGCTTTCATAGCGCTTTGAGCTTCACCTACCCCGGGGAAAATAACTTTTTCAGCACGCATAATCTCATTCAGATCCTTTGTCAGGACAGCTTTTTTGCCTAATCGCTCTAAAGCAAATCGTACCGATTGTACATTGCCTGCACCGTAATCTATTATTGCTATCATTGTTTTAGAAATTAGAAATTAGTCATTAGAAATTGGTTGTGTTATGTTTAAAGCGCAGATATTCATTTGACTATTTGTGTAAATCTGTTTAATCTGTGTCATCCGTGTTCTATTATTCATTCGAGTACCCCTTTTGTAGAAGGCAAAATCATATGTTCCACATCTCTTTTAACCGCCATTTTTATTGCCCTTGCCATTGCCTTAAAAATTCCTTCAATTTTATGATGCTCATTGGTTCCTTCGGCTTTGATATTCAGATTACATTTGGCAGCATCCGAAAAGGATTTAAAAAAATGGAAAAACATCTCTGTCGGCATTTTACCTACCATTTCGCGCTTAAATTCGGCTTCCCAAACCAACCAGCTTCGTCCTCCAAAGTCGAGGGCTACCTGTGCAAGACAATCGTCCATGGGCAGGCAGTAGCCATACCTTTCTATCCCAGCCTTATTGCCAATAGCTTTGTGAAAAGCTTCTCCTAAGGCAATTGCCGTATCTTCGATGGTGTGGTGCTCATCTACTTCAATGTCGCCTTTGACTTTGATTGTCAAATCGATAAGACCGTGTTTGCTGATTTGTTCGAGCATGTGATCAAAAAAAGCAATGCCAGTTGAAATTTCTGAATTTCCTTCGCCATCCAAATCAATTTCAATAAAAATATCGGTTTCTTTGGTCTTTCTTTCAACAAGTGCAGTGCGTTTTCCGGCCTTTAAAAATTCGTAAATTTTTTTCCAGCTTTCTGTTTGTAAAACAAGTGTGTTTTTATCTATATCTGTTTTTAATTGGGTGTTAAGCAGAATACCCTTGGCACCGATGTTCTTAGCCAGTTGAATGTCAGTAATTCTGTCCCCAATCACATACGAATTTTCCAAATCACAGGTGCCGTCCATGTATTTTGTAAGCATTGCTGTTCCTGGCTTTCGGGTTGGAGCATTATCTTCTGGAAAACTTCTGTCAATCAAAATATTATCGAAAATGATACCTTCATTTTCAAAGGCCTTTAACATTTTATTATGCGCTGGCCAGAAAGTATTTTCGGGGAAGGATTCCGTGCCTAAACCGTCCTGGTTGGTAACCATTACCAACTTAAAATCAAATTCTTGTACAATTTTAGTTAAGTATTGAAAAACTCCAGGATAAAATTCCAGTTTTTCCAGCGAATCTAGTTGGTAATCGACAGGCGGTTCAATGACTAAAGTGCCGTCGCGATCTATAAAAAGTACTTTTTTCATTTTTTTATAATAGTTTACAATTTTTTTGTCATTACGAGGAGGTATTTTCTCCGGGCATGATGGTGTGTGCGTTAAATTAAAAAAAATCCTTCTATTCCGCCGGAAGTGATAACTCTTTTCAACTAATCATCCGTGCGCCGGCGTGGCAATATTGCCAATTTAACCCGGCGCTTCCGCCGATAGTCGGACAAGTCGCACCGGGCTATTGCTGTTTCGCCCTTCAGGGCATCCCGTTGATAGGTTAACCCAATTTTATAATTTTCCACCTGTCATTAGACTTTGCTGATTTAAAAATTAAATCTTACTACTCGTAATGACGAAAAAATTGCTAAACAACATTGGTTTCCAATTTTTAAATAAAATATACCCGTAAATGTTTGATTAATATTTCATTATCCGAAGGCGTTCCCACCGTAATCCGCAAACAATTTTCGCAATTGGGTTGGGTAGAACGGTTTCTCACAATGATACCTTTTTGCATTAAATAATCGTAGGTGGCATTGGCATCATTAAATTTGCACAAAATATAGTTTGCATCTGAAGGGTACACCTTTTGAACAACAGGTAATTTGCCTAATTCAACGAATAACTTTTCACGCTCTGCTTTAATGGTTTCCACTTTTTGTCTGTACTCTTCAATGTTGTCAAGTACATTAATGGCTGTTTCCTGGGTAAGTGTGTTGAGATTATACGGTAATTTAATGCTGTTTAAAACCTGCACAATCCTTTCGGAGGCGTATCCCATTCCTAAGCGAATGCCCGCCACACCCCAGGCCTTTGATAATGTCTGCATTACTACCAGGTTGGGAAATTCTAATAGTCGTTTTGTCCAACTAGGTTTTTCTGAAAAATTAACATAAGCTTCGTCAACCACAATGATGGCATTCATTTTTGTTAAAAGTCTCTCTATATCAGTTACTTTAAATGTGTTTCCAGTTGGGTTATTTGGTGAACATATGAAAAATATTTTCACCTTATCGTTTGATTGTTTTAGAATTTCTTCAACATCCAACTGAAAATCAGGAGTCAGGTTAATTTTAACTACTTCATTGTCATTAGTTTGTGCAGCTACCTGGTACATGCCATAGGTAGGAGGGTGAATCATAATTTTGTCCTTGCCCGGGGTGCAAAATGCCCTGACAAGTAAATCAATTACCTCGTCACTACCATTTCCCAAAAACAAATTTTTGATACTAATTTGTTGATTATGAACAATTTTTTCTTTCAGTTTTTGTTGTTTCGGATCGGGATATCTATTTAAAGCTGTATTGTATGGGTTTTCATTGGCATCAAGAAAGATCTCCACTTTTTTGCCTTTGCTTTCATCCCGTGCGGTAGAGTAGGGGACAATGTTTTTAATGTTGTCCCTCAATAAGTTGTCAATATTTATAATCATGATTTTAATAGTTTTAAACGAATGCTTACGGCATTTTTGTGAGCTTGTAAGCCCTCCGCTTCTGCCATTAATTCAATTGATGGACCAATGTTTTTTAACCCCTCTTCAGTAACTTTCTGAAAAGTTATTTTTTTTACAAAAGAATCGAGATTCACCCCACTATATGCCTTTGCAAAACCATTGGTTGGCAAGGTGTGGTTGGTGCCTGAAGCGTAGTCGCCAGCGCTTTCGGGGGTATAATTGCCAATGAAAACTGAACCTGCATTCATTAACCCATTGAGGAAAAAGTCTGTATCTGAAACAGCTAAAATGTAGTGCTCAGGGGCATATTGATTGATAAAATCAACACACGTTTCTTTATTTGGTAAACAAACTAACTTAGATTCCTGAATGGCGCGGCTGGCAATTTCTTTCCGTGGTAAATTTTCTAATTGTCTGTATACTATCCGGTTTACATCTTTTAGTAAGGTCTGGCTGGTTGAGCATAAAATCACCTGGCTGTCTATGCCATGTTCTGCCTGCGAAAGCAAATCAGATGCAATAAATTCAGGTACGGAGCTTTGGTCGGCCATAATTAATACTTCTGAAGGGCCGGCAGGTAAATCAATGGCAACACCCAGTGTGGTAGCATATTGTTTGGCTGCTGTAACATATTGATTGCCAGGGCCAAAAATTTTATTAACGGCTGGAACACTTTCAGTACCAATTGTCATGGCAGCTACTGCCTGTATGCCTCCTAAACGAATGATTTTGCTGACCCCACACAAATCGGCTACATATAAAATTTCATTGGCTATCTGGCCTTTTTTATTTGGGGGCGTGCAAAGTACTATTTCCCTGCAACCCGCTATTTTAGCTGGAATTGCCAGCATTAAAACTGTTGAAAAGAGCGGGGCTGTGCCACCAGGGATGTAAATTCCAATTTTCTCGATAGGACGACTTTCCTGCCAACATTCCACACCTAAAGTAGTTTCAACTTTCACAGTTTTAAATTCCTGTTGCTGGTGAAATTTCCAGATATTGTCTTTGGCAAGTTTAATAGCTTCTTTTAGCTTTTCAGACACTTGTTCTGATGCTTCTTTTATTTCTTTATCACTTACAATAAGTTGCTCAATATCAACATTATCGTATTTTTTGGTGTATTCAAGCAATGCCTTATCACCACTTTTTGTGATAGAATGAAAAACCTCTTTACAAATGGCTGAAAGTTCTTCATTTTCGAAAACTGTTCGTTTGTTTATTTCAGGCCAGTCTTTTCTTTCTGGGTTTATAAGTATTTTCATAATGTTGGAAATTAGTGTATTAGAACTTAAAACTTTGGAATTTGGGTACTAATAATTTAGATTCTTTGTTTTTGAAAATGTTTGATGCATTATTCCGGTTATTTGAATGCTCCAATTTTATAGTTAAACCATCATTCCGTCTATCGGAACTACTAAAATTCCTTCTGCACCAGCAGCTTTTAAGTTGCTGATAATATCCCAATAATTTTTCTTTTCAATTACAGCATGCAGTGAACTCCAACCCTCCTCGGCCAAAGGCAGAATAGTTGGGCTTCTTAAAACCGGTAATTCTTTAATCACAGAATCAATCTTGTTGTTTGGAACATTTAATAAAATGTATTTATAGTTTCTTGCTTTAATAACTGAACGTATCCTGAATACCAAATCGTCCAGAATTTGTTGATTTTCAGTACTTATTCCAGGATATTGAACCAAACAGGCTTCGGATTTCAGTAAAATTTCAGCCTCCTTTAAGTTGTTTTTAAAAAGGGTACTGCCTGAGCTAACCAAGTCGCAAATAGCATCGGCTACACCAATATTGGGTGCTATTTCAACGGAACCAGTGATAATGTGGATGTTGCAACTAACTCCATTGGCATCCAAAAATTGCTGTAGACTTTTGGGATAGGAAGTGGCGATATTTAATTTATCAAGGCTCCTGATGCCATTGTACTCAAATCGTTTCGGAACGGCAATGGATAAACGGCACTTTGAAAAGCCTAATTTTTCAATGATATTTACATTTTTCTGCTTCTCAACCAAGAGATTTTCGCCTAAAATGGCAATATCAACCACGCCTTCTTCCAAATATTGAGGAATATCGGAATTACGCAAATAAAATATTTCCAGTGGAAATTCACGTGCATGTGCTTTTAGCTGATCTTTGCTATTGTCTATTGAAATTCCGCAGTCTTTCAAAAGTGCTACGGAATCATCATGAAGCCTGCCTGATTTTTGAATGGCGATTTTTAGTTTACTCATTGTTTTTAAATTAATTCTGAGTATACCGGTTAGAATAAAAAAATCCCGTCCGGTTAAACTCAGACGGGATTTGTAATTTATTTTAATTCATTGCATTACACTTCCATTGCGCCCGAGTTACGGTCGATATGATGATGTGTATGCAGATGAAAATTTCTCATTTTTGTTTCTTATTGATGGTGCAAATATAATTGCTTTTTTTTAGAAAACAAGTGCTTTTGAAAAAATGTTTTATCAACAGGGTGTAATTACATAATTACTGTATTATTTTAGTCACACCCCCGTTAATTTTTTACTACACCTTAAAAAATTTATTTTTTTATAAGAGATGGTAATTCTTTTTGAATCATTGCACCTTCTTTATCCAACCAATTTTCAAATCCTGGTTTTGTGTTTTTATAAATTTCAGGCAATACTTTTGAAGTTTTAACCGGTACGCCATCAATAAGTTCAAGTGCTTTGGCAAACAGAGGCTCAGTCTCGTCACCCAAAGGAGTAGTATAATCATCATAAACCAGATGATCGGGAGTAAGCCCATTAACGTAATCGGTAACACCATCAGCATTTGCTATTTTATTAATCACCAGATAGAGTCCCCAATTATCGATAAGTGCAGTTTTGTCATCGTGAAATAATGCAGCAGCTGTATATTTACCAGAAGTCTGTCCACCTATGATGGTTACTGGGATATAAGACTCCAATGCATTGATAATGGCCTCACTGGCAGAAGCACTCCTGTCTGAGGTTAATACATATAACCTGCTAAGTCCAAGATTGACAGGGACTGATGGGAAATACAAATTGAAATAGCTGTCAGCATCAGTTTCTTTATTAAATTCTGCGGTCAGGTAATCGTTCCATTGTTGAGTAAGAAATACATCACCTGTATTTGAGGCTGATAATATCATGCTTGCAAATTTCCCACAGGTTGACACATATCCGCCCGGATTGTATCGTAAGTCAAGGACCATGTCATCAATACCCTGAGATTCAAAATTGCTTAAGACTGCAATTAATTCATTTTCAAAATCTTCAATAAATTGATCATACAAAAAGTATCCTACCTTTTTTGTTCCTGTATCAAAAACTTTTGATAATAAGATAGGATTAAAAGCCTGCTCTTTTGGTGAAACGGTAACGGTTTTGTTTAAATCAACCACAGTCTCACCCACCAATTCTCCAATATCAAAAACCATCACATCCTGATATAATAAAGTTTGAAAATTTTCTTGAGTAATTGTCTGGCCGTTCACCTTCATTATTACATTACCTCTTTCTAAGCCAGCTTTGAAGGCTTCACCATCAGTATGCACATATTCTACCAATGCATAAAAACTTGTACCACCAGTGGGTATTTGTCTGTATTTATATCCCGCTGCTTTTCTGATACCATCAAGACTGTTTTGTATTCCATAGTAATCATCTGTTACAAAAGACCAAAGATCTAATATATCATAATACATGGCATCTAAAAGTTCAAATGGGTCAGAATAGGCATTGTAATCAATACCGGCAGGAATATGCTCTTCCCATAAATAAAATGACCTGGTATAATCAAAAACAAATTCTTTAGCAAGTTCTATTTCACCTGGCTGGGCTGGCTCATCTTTTTTGCACGCGCCGAAAGTGATAATGGTAATTAGTAAAAAGGCTAATCCCAATGTCCTTATTTGTAGTAAACTTTTCATTTTTTTTAGTTTAATATGCATAAATCTTTTTCGATAAGTAAATAACGCAGATATTTACAATATTACTATATTTTATTCAAAAAAATATTGATTTTGAAATAATAACAATATCGTTTTCAGCTGATTCATTAAAGAGGTTGTAGAAAATTCTGTAAATAGGCTTGAAGGAGTTAATATTTAGCGGCTAATTTTCAAGTTTTTTTACATCATTTTCGTTTAAGCCAAATCTTTCATCCTCCTCATTTCCAAGTGGTTCTATGTGAATGAGAATATCGTAGATATTAGGGACTTCTTCCCTGATTGCTTTTTCAATAGACATGGCAATATCATGTGATTCACGTACTGTCATATTAGCATCTACTTCAATATCCATTTCAACGATTGAGAGGTTTCCAAGCCTTCTTATACGTAAGCGATGTGGATTAAAAACATGGTTAACTTTAGTGACAATTTGAAAAATTCGTTTATAGATCTGTGGGTCAGAATTGCCATCCATTAATTCTTCGTTGGTTTTGCCAAATATTTCATATGAAACCTTTAATATCCAGATACTTACAAAAAGAGCAGTGATGCTGTCGAGGATAGGAAGTTTAAAATAGATAGTAAATAATAATCCTATTAATACTGAAACTGAAATTAGCACATCATTTTGCATATTTTTGGCATTTGCACTAAGCATCAGGCTATTCAGTCGTTTACCTCTTATTTTTAAATACCTGGCCAGTAAAAGCTTACCAATGATTGAAAATCCTGTTACATAGATAGCTATTTGCGAAGGTAATTCAAGTTCTACAGGATTTACTAATTTTTCCATGGAAGAAATGGCAAGTTGGGCTCCTGCAAAGAAAATAATGAAAGAAAGAAATTTGGCAGCAATGGTATCAGCCCTACTATATCCATAGGGGTATTTTACATTAGGAGGTTTGGAAATTATTTTCCCTGTAATTAAGGTAATCAATGAAGTTATAATATCGCTTGCCGAATCTATTCCATCAGCCAACACTGCCATACTTCCGGAAATTACTCCAATTACTATTTTTGAGAAAGCAAGCAAGGAATTACCAATGACCGCTACCCACGAAGCTTTTACTATTTTTTGAATTCTTTTTTTTTCCAATACTTTGCACTTTTATTAAATCAAAGGCAAAAATAGAGAATATACTGGTACAATAAGAATCTGATTAAAAGAATGTAAAAACAGGTAAGTAAATGGATTTTAAATAGTTAATAATGAATGAGTTTTATCATATACAGCTTTGTGGATATTTTATACATTTGTCAGAAATAAAAAAAATATCTCACAACATAAATTATTGATGATGAAAGAAAGAGAAGTTTTATTAAACCCGAATAAGCTGGTGAGGTATCTTAAAAAACCAGCAGAAGAGTTTACCAAACATGACCTGATCCAGTTTATAGACGAAAATGGAATAGAACTTTTAAATTTCAGGTATGTTGGCGAAGATGGTAAACTAAAAATTCTGAATTTTGTTATTACCAGCAAAGACTATCTTGATTCAATATTGTCCACCGGGGAGCGGGTAGATGGTTCCAGCCTTTTTTCATATATTGAAGCCGGAAGGAGTGATTTATATGTGATTCCCAGATTTAAAACAGCTTTTGTCAATCCTTTTTCAGAAGCGCCAACTCTGGATATATTATGCTCTTTTTATACTTCTGATGGTCATCCGCTTGAAAGTGCTCCGGAATATATACTGAAAAAAGCCCATACCGATTTTAAGGAAATAACGGGCTATACATTCAAAGCTATGGGCGAACTTGAATATTATGTTTCAAGTGAAAAGGGGAAAATGTATCCATCTGAGGATCAGAAAGGTTACCATAGTTCTTCTCCCTTTTCCAATTGGGAGCGTTTGCGGGTTGAGGCCATGCAATTGATAGCCCAATCTGGAGGAAAAATTAAATATGGACACTCTGAAGTAGGCAATTTTACTACAGATACCCTTGATTATGAACAGCATGAGATTGAATTTATGCCTGTTGAGGCTGAAGATGCTGTAGATCAATTGATTGTAGCGAAATGGATTTTACGCATGTTGGGCCAGAAATACGGGGTGCAAATTAGCTTTGCACCAAAAATAACAGTTGGGAAAGCAGGTAGTGGACTCCATGTGCATATGTTGCTTGAAAAAGATGGTGAAAACAAAATGATTGAAAATTATCAGTTAAGTGATGTAGCAAAAAAAACAATTGCTGGCCTACTTGCTGTTGCACCGGCATTGACTGCATTTGGTAATACAATTCCTACTTCTTATTTAAGATTAGTGCCACATCAGGAAGCGCCCACAATGGTTTGTTGGGGAGATACCAATCGTTCGGTATTGGTGCGGGTGCCACTTGGCTGGGTGGCTGAAACCAGTATGATTAAAGATGCTAATCCACAAGAGACAGGGGAAATACCTTATATACCCGGTAAACAGACTGTTGAATTCAGGGTGCCTGATGGATCAGCTGATTTATATTACCTGATGGCAGGTTTAATTGTGGCAGCAAAAATCGGCATTTTGGATGAAAATTCACTAAAAAGAGCTGAAGAATTGTATGTTGATGTAAATATTTTTGATGATGCCCACAAAAATGTACTTGGAAGACTTAAAAGTTTACCTCAATCTTGCTGGGAATCTGCTGATTGCCTTGATAAACAAAGAGCAGTGTTTGAAGAAAACAATATTTTTCCTCAGGGAATTATCAATAGAATAATTAAAAAGTTAAAGGCTTACGAAGATTATGATTTAAGTGAACGATTATATGGCAAAAATGAGCTAATTAAAAAGCTGGTTGATAAGCACATCCATTGTGCTTAATAAATTTGGACGGATTTTTTAATGATAGAATTACCCGGAAGGTTTATATTTGCCTTTGTTAATTCTATCATTTTTTTATCATGACATTCAAAACTAAAGATATTATTATTGCCTTTGACGGGCATTCATCCTGCGGGAAAAGTACTGTTGCAAAGGCAGTTGCCAAAGAATTAGGATATACCTATGTTGATAGTGGAGCTATGTATCGTATGATAACTTTAATGGCCATGCGTGAAGGATTGATTAATGGGGACAACATAAATACTGCGAAATTAAAAGCCAGATTAAAAGATATCTCAGTTTCCTTCAAAAAAAATAATTCAGGTGGGCAGGATAGTTTCCTTGATGATGAAAATGTAGAATCCCAAATACGAAGTATAGAGGTTTCTGACAAAGTAAGCTACATAAGTGAGTTGGATTTTGTCAGGACTAAGCTTGTTGAATTGCAGCAGGAAATGGGAAGGCAAAAACGTATTGTAATGGATGGCAGAGATATAGGAACTGTTGTTTTTCCTAATGCCGAACTGAAAATTTTTATGACTGCAAGTGCCAAAGTTCGTGCACAAAGAAGATACGATGAATTAATTAAAAAAGGGCACATGGTAAGTTTCGAAGAAGTACTGGAAAATATTGAAAAGAGGGATTTTATAGATCAGAACAGAGAAATAAGCCCATTAAAAAAAGCAAAAGATGCTATTGTTTTGGATAATAGTAATTTAAGTAGAGAAGAACAGTTGGAATGGGTGCTGGATATTTTAAGAAAAAAGTTTAGTAACGAATAATTTAATCCCTTTTTTGCCTCTTAATAATCAAAAATCTATATTTCCCGTTCTTATTTTACATCATTAACAACATACCTGAAAATGTTGTATCCGCTTGTCTTTGCCACTTTTTCAGGATGCTCAGGCTTTGAACTGATAATAAAAGGGATATTGTCCTTTTCAGTCAGAATTATATAGCGCATGTGCCCAAGACTATCCTTCTCAATCTGGCTTTGCTCTTCATAATTTAATGTTTTTTGCCCAAGTTGATCATAAATATCTAAAACCGATTTGTATTTTGTCTCAACATAAGAATCTAATAGCCATTCACCATATTTTTCC
>JARGGF010000520.1 GCA_029210905.1 Bacteroidales bacterium
GAATCGATAAGTGCAATAGTTAATTATATTATCAAAAAACAAGCCGCTTAACCCATAAACGTTATAAAATGTGCGGAATTGCAGGCGGCACCAGGCTTACATCTCTTAATTCGTTAACTGACAATCAGTTAATAAACATGCTGGGTAGAATTAAACACAGGGGACCTGATGAGAGTGGAATTTATTCCTCAAATGATGTGGCATTAGGAAGTGTCAGACTAAGCATTATCGACATTGAGTCTGGACAACAGCCCCTTTCGAATTCTAACCAGAATATTTGGATTACTTTTAATGGAGAAATATTCAATTATATTGAATTAAGAGAAGAACTTCAGCAAAAAGGCTATCGATTTAAAACCCAAAGCGATACAGAGGTTATTGTTGTGCTTTATGAAGAATATGGTATTAATTTTATTAGCAAATTAAATGGACAGTTTGCCATTGCAATATGGGATAAGAGAACTAAAGAGCTTCTATTAATCAGAGACAGGGTTGGTATTCGACCACTATTCTATATTCAAAAAAACAACGAACTTTATTTTGCCTCTGAAATAAAAGGATTATTAGAACATCCGGATATTGAAGCTAATATATCACCACAATCGCTTTCGCAGATATTCACCTTCTGGACTTGCCTAAGACCAAACACTATTTTTAAAGACATCTATGAATTACCTCCAGGACATTACATGATATTCTCTAAGTCCCAAATCAAAATAAAAGCATACTGGGAATTGGATTTTCCAAAAGAAAACAATTATGCAAATTTAAGTTTCGAAGAAGCTATTGGAAATTTCACTGAAATTCTAGCCGATGCAGTAAAAATACGTTTACGAGCAGATGTGCCTGTAGCAGCCTATTTGAGTGGAGGTATTGATTCTACTGTCACTACTTCGCTAATTAGAGAAGTTGCTCCCGAAATGCTGCAAACATTTTCGGTCGGATTTATGGATAAAGAATACGATGAAACCGAATATCAAAACCTGGCTTCTGATTATTATTCAACAAAACATACAGGTATTAAAATTAATTCGGCAGACATTGCAGAAATATTCCCTGAAGTAGTATGGCATAGTGAAACTCCAATACTAAGAACTTCTCCTGCACCAATGTATTTACTTTCAAAAAAAGTTAGAGATAGCAACATAAAAGTGGTAATTACCGGAGAAGGTGCTGATGAAATGCTTGCTGGTTATAATATATTTAAAGAATCAAAGATAAGGCGTTTTTGGGCCAATCAACCAGGATCTAAAATAAGACCACTACTCCTTAAAAAACTATACCCATATATTTCTCAGATTAGCGAAGCTAATAGTGCATTTTTAAAATTCTTTTTTGGATATAAACTAACTGAAACTGACTCACCAATTTATTCACATATACTTAGGTGGAATAATGGAAACCAAATAAAAAAGTATTTTTCAAAGGATTTAATCAATGAATTAAATGGGTATAGTCCAATAGAAGATGTTATCAGTCAAATTGGAAAAAAAATTGATGGTTACGACCATCTGGCAAAAGCACAATGGCTGGAAACAAATATCTTCATGTCTGGTTATTTGTTGTCATCGCAAGGAGACAGAATGGCAATGGCCAATTCAGTTGAAGGAAGGTATCCTTTTCTTGACTATCGGTTGATTGAGTTCTGCAATTCTTTAGAACCTGACTTCAAATTAAAAGGCCTTGACGAAAAATATCTACTCAAAAAAATGGCAAAAGGCCGGATACCAGATAAAATATTAAATCGTCCCAAACAAGCATACAGGGCTCCAATTCAAAATAGTTTTGCTGGTACAAAAGCGCCCCCATATATAAATGAGCTATTCGATATACATAATATAAAAAATAGCGGATTATTTGATAGCAAAAAATCAATCGATTTGTTCAAAAAAATTCAATCTGATACTATTAGTTCAGAAACAGAAAATATGGCGCTTACAGCATTGCTCTCTACCGGGTTAATTGTTCAGCAATTTCAGAATAAAGGAAGATTTGAAAACAATAATATTCTTAAAAATTGTAGGATAATCAAAGATTAAATTATACAAACCATAAAAAATAAACAAAATGACAAAAAAACAATTTACAAAAGATATTATTAAACTGGATGATGTTGATAAAACTTGTAATAAAATTATTAATAAATTAAAAAGTGATGTTTATTCTTTACTAGGCAGAAAAGGTGGTATCGTTGGTATAAGTGGAGGTATCGATTCTTCTGTATCGCTTGCACTTGCAGTTAAGGCTTTAGGTAGTGAAAATGTAATAGGCATCATGCTTCCGGAAAAAGATTCGAGTCCCGACAGCAAAGAGTTTGCTCTTAAATTGGCCAATAAATTTGGTGTACGCACTATTGAAGAGAACATAACAGCTACTCTTGAAGGTTTTGGATGCTATAAACGAAGGGATGAAGCTATGTCAAGGGTTTTTCCTGAATATAACCCATTAGATTTTAAATCGAAAATAAGCATTAAGCAGAATGTACTAATGCAAAATATGCCTTCAGTTTTCTCTCTAACAATAATCGATAAAAACGGACTCGAAAAAAGTAAAATTCTCCCAATAAGGGAATATTTACAAATTGTGGCAGCGTCTAATTTCAAACAACGCAGCAGAATGTCAATGCTATATTACCATGCTGAAGCAAATCACTATGCCGTGATTGGGACACCAAATAAACATGAAGTAGAACAAGGCTTTTTTGTAAAATATGGTGATGGGGGTGCAGATGTTATGCCTATTGGAGATCTTTACAAAAATCAGGTTTATGAATTAGCTGAATATCTTGAAGTTCCAAAAGAAATAATTGAGCGTACGCCTACAACTGACACATACAGTGCAGAACAAACCCAAGAGGAGTTTTTCTACCAACTGCCATTTCATTTGCTTGATTTGCTTTGGTATGGTTGGGAAAACGGATATCAGCCAGATGAAGTAGGGAAAGCTTTGGACTTAAGTGCTGAACAAGTAAAACATGCCTATCAAACATTTGAAAGGAAAAATAAAACTACAGAATATCTAAGGATGTCACCAATCAGGGATTACAAATAGTCAAATAATACCTTATTATAATGAATGCAATTGATTTCTTTTTTGAGTATTCGAAAAGTTCAAAAGCTCCTTTTGTTTTGAATAAGAATGAGCATATTAGTCATGAAGAGCTATACAATCGTACTAATCAATTTGCTTCATTCTTATTAGAATGTTATGGAACAGGTAATAATATTATTCTTATTGGAACCAATTCTCTTTTTTTTATTGTTTCTTACCTTGGGATTATTAAATCCGGCAATATTTGTGTTCCCATTAACCCATCTGCATCCGACGATACAATTGGATATATTTTTAAGGAAACTGAGCCCAGACTCGTATTGGCCCAAAAAAAATTCTTAAAAAACCTAGATGAAAAAGCTTTTGAAATTATCGAAGAATCAGCTGTTGCAGAAAAAATAAAAAAATATAATGGGGAGCTTCCATTTCAAGTAAACAGTTTTGAAGAAAATAATCTAGCAGAAATTATTTACACTTCAGGCTCGACTGCTTTTCCCAAAGGTGTAATGATTAGCCATAAAAACCTGATTGCTAACACTTTATCAATCATTGAATATCTTGGCTTAAGTCAAAATGATAAGGTTTTAATAGTCCTCCCTTTTTATTATTGCTATGGATTATCTTTACTGCATACACACTTAAGAGTTGGAGGCGCTATTGCTTTAAATAACACCTTTATGCTATTGGGTAGTGTTATTAATGATTTGATTAAATATGAATGCACAGGCTTTTCTGGGGTACCTAGCCATTTCCAAATTTTATTAAGAAAATCTGATTCCTTTAAAAAAACTAAGTTTTATTATTTGCGTTATGTAACTCAGGCTGGAGGAAAATTACATCAGGTATTTATTGATGAGTTCCGTGAACACTTTCCTAATGTTCTGTTTTATGTGATGTATGGGCAAACAGAAGCTACAGCCAGGTTATCCTATCTCCCTCCTGATAAAATAAATAACAAACCAAATTCAATTGGAATTGCCATACCTGGAGTTGAGTTAAAACTTGTTGATAATGACGGAAAAGAAATCTTATCTGATGAAACAGGTGAGATTATTGCCAAAGGGAATAACATTATGTTGGGTTATTACAAAGCTGAAGAATTAAACAAGAAAACATTTTTTAATGGATATTTAAAAACCGGTGATCTGGCAAAAAAAGATAAGGATGGATATTTTTATTTGGTTGCCAGAAAAAAAGAAATAATTAAGGTTGGAGGCGAGAGAGTTAGTCCTAAAGAAATTGAAGGAATTATTGTCAGCCTTTCTGAAGTAGTTGATTGCACTATTGAAGGCGTTTATGACGAAGTATTAGGTGAAAAAATTAAAGCTACTATAGTAACTAATGAAAATGCTGATATTGAAACACTTGAAAAGGACATTATCTTGCTGTGCAAAAATAAACTTAGCCCCATAAAAGTGCCCCAAATAATAGTCTTTGAAAAACAGGTAAAAATAAATAGTGCTGGAAAAAAAACAAAAATTTAGTCTTCAT
>JARGGF010000521.1 GCA_029210905.1 Bacteroidales bacterium
ATTGTTGATGACAAAGGAAAAGAAATTTTGAGCGATATAAAAAAGCAATATGATGGCAACTACAAAAAAGAAGTACAGCTAAAAAAGGGAACTTATTATATTCAGTTTACCCAGGATAAAAAGCACTATATACGCAAAATAATTCTGGATAAGGAATAAATACAAAACTGAATTACACATTAAAGGTCGAAGATTTTCGACCTTTTTTTTATAATCAAAAGAATAATATTTGACTGGAATCAGAAAATCTCAATTAGAATATCGAGCAAAAGTGATACGAAAATTTTTACTATTTTTACTAAAAAAACTATGAAAAATTTACAAGTCCTGGCAGCAACATTTTTACTCCTTTCATTAGTTGCATGTTTTTCAAGTAGGGAAGATCCATTAGAAAAAGAACGAAAAGAATTTAATGAGAACATTGCTGATAATACATCGCTTAATCTGTATCGTGGGATTAAAATTTCAATTCGTTCCCTTACATTAAATAAAGAACTGGGCAATTTGGATAGCTTGATTACAGAAATGGACAAAAATCAGACAGAATCAGAGACCATCAGAAAATATACACTTTCACTGCTTACAAAAGCGTTGAATGCGAATAATGTAAAAAAAGAAATCTCAGTTGCTGATGCACTTGAAATAATAAAAATTTACAAACAATTAAAAAAAGAACTTAAGGATGCAAATGAAGATGATTACCCAACCATTCTGGAAGTTTTATTGTATATAAACAGTTTGCAAAGCAATACAACACAAGACTTAGTAAATCTACTTGGATGGAATAGTTCAAAGGAGCACCTTATTCTGGCTACGATACTCAGCGCAGCTAAACCACTGCCTGAAAGTTTCCAATTGTATGAGCTTTCCAAGCTAAATCTTGCTGATTTGGATCCAACTGAAATAAAACCTGTGGCCGCATTGCTAAAAGGCATTACGTTTGCAAAAAATAAATGGTATTATCTCTCAGAAGAAGCATTAAATCAAGGAATTACTTCACTTGAAACCGAGAATATTATATTTGAATATAAAAATTATCCAGCTCTTTTTGAAAATACAAATGTAGATAGCTATGATGCTCAAATTGCTCAATTGCACGGAATCTCATGCTTATTTAGAGGTTTTGTGCGTACAAAAATTGACGACAAGGATAAACACCAACTTGCCCTTGAAGATTTTGAATTGTTTCTAAAAGATGCCAAAACTATAGGACTGGATAATGAGTTGGTTTGGTTTGCAGGAGCTTATGTCTACATATCAAAAGAAGATGCCGAAAAAGCAGTTCCCTATCTGGACAAGATGGCTGATTCAAAGTACATGGCTGATAATGAGCAAGATGCAATTAAAGAAATAAAAATATATGTTGAAGACAGAGAAACCGGTAAAGCGCTAAACACAATATATGATAAGGTTTTTATTGGCAAATTAGTCTCTAAATATCTCTTTACCTATTTTGTACAAATCGACTGGTACAAGGTAATCAATCAATCAGAAACCGGAAGACAATTTCTTGCTTTACCAGAAGTTATTGGCAACGAATACAAAAGCATTGAAAAAGAAATGGACTCTGATAATTTACAGAAAAAGGGCAAGGAATTAATTGAGGATATTTTTTAATGATGTTAAAGGTTGCAATAAAGGCTAAGAGGCTGGAATTGATTTAAATGGCTTGAATTGCATTATTTTCTAAAATAAATTTCTTCACTTCAGGGGCATTTCTTTGATCCAGGTAATCCGTATATGCCTGACTAAATTCAACACGCTCATTTACAGCATTTTCGTATTGATTTAATAAACCTAAAATGAGTTCTGAAATTTCGCGTATGGCAAACTCTCCGCCTGTTTTACCGGTTATATAATCGCAATATTGTTTTTCAATGGCATATTTCCGGAATAAAGGAGAACCGGTACGTCCTACCATAAATTTCAAACCGCATCTTTTGGTAATAGGAAAATCAAGAATATCGTCGAAACAAAATGCAACTTCCTCGGGTTTTAAATTAAATGTTTCAAGCAAATGTTCAAAGGCAACGGCCTTGTTTTTAAAGCCAAAATAGATATGGTCAAAGTGCTCACGTTCAGCAAGTTTTATGGCTGTTTTATTGTTTTCCCCGGTAATAATTGAAACCACCGGCAGTTGTTTATTATTACTTAACCAATAACCTAATCGTAACATATTCAGCCCCATTGAATCAACTTCGGAATAAGAACTGGTTTTGTTTTCGTCTTTGGTTCCGGTATTAAAAACACCATCCCAATCGAAAATATAGGCTTTGATATTTTTAAGCCTTTCCTGAATAAAAGAAGGGGATGAAATAAATTCGCCCCCTTCTGATTTAAATAATGCCTTTACTTCTTCTGTCATAAATATTGCAAAGTATATTTGTGTATTTGAAATTTGAAAATAGGTAAAATTTTCAGCAATATACAAATTTCAAATACACCAATTTCAAATTTTAAATATCCTGAATATCCAACAACCCAATTGGTTTTCCGTTTTCGGTAACCAATAAGTTATCTACTTTGTGTGATTTAAACATTTCGTTGGCCCTGAATAACAACTCATTAGCATCTACTTCAAGTGGAGCATTGTAGGTAAGTTCAGACATTTTCAATTGTAAAACATCGCGGCCTCCTTTTTGCAAGAGTCTGCGTAAATCGCCATCAGTAAATACACCACGGGCTTGTTCGCCACCATTTGCAACAATAATGCAACCAAATCCAAATTCCGACATTTTGATAATTGCTTCGCTCACTTCAACATCAGCAGAAACAACTGGGTTTACAGAGCTCATTACATCTTTCACTTTAACAGTCATTAAACGGGTGTGTTCAAAAAACTGCTCTGTTCCAATAGCTGTAAAATTGTTTTCTGGCATTTGCTGAAGAATCTTGTAAGGCACGGTAATGGTATGCACTCCAATATTTATCGCATTGCGCACATGTTCAACATTTCTTACCGAAGAGAACATAATTTTAGTATCATAACCATAATAATTTACAGCATCAACACATTGTTCTACTAATGCCAGCGCATCATGTCCCTGATCCTGCAAACGGCCAACCAATGGACAAACGTAAGTTGCACCGGCATGCATGGCCATATAGGCTTGTTGAAGGGTGTATACCAGGTGAACATTCACCATAATTCCCTCATTGGTAAGCATTTTGCATGCTTTTACTCCTTCAAGTGAAATTGGAATTTTAAATACTGAAGTTTCTTTTTTTAAGCCCATTTTTATTAATCGATGGGCCTCAGCATAAATTTCTTCAGCTGTTTTACCTAAAGCTTCAACTTGCAGCACTGGAACAATGTCAGCCAGTTTTAAAATTAAGGCATCAATATCAGTCACCCCATGTCTGTGCATAAAGGTGGGAGTGGTAGTTAAACCATCCAAAAATCCTAGTTTAAATGCCTTTTCAATTTCATTAAAATCGGCACTGTCAAGATACAATTCCATAATGTTTATTTTCTATATTTAACTTCTAAGTTGTGAAATTCTATAATTGGTTTTAGAAACTCTTCTAAATCAGTAATACAAATTTGACTGGCGGCATCACACAATGCTTTGGCAGGTTCAGGATGGGCTTCGATAAAAATACCATCAACACCTGCAGCCACGCCAGCCCTTGAAAGCACTGGTAAATAATCTCTTGCGCCTCCGCTTGGATCTGCGCTCGGGATACCATACTTTCTAATGGAGTGGGTAAGATCAAAAATTACAGGAAAGCCTGTTTTTCCCATTTCATGAAAACTTCTTGGATCTACAACCATATCATTGTAACCAAAGGTATAACCCCTTTCAGTTAATAATATCTGATCGTTTCCTACTTCAACAGCCTTTTCGGCAGGTTTAATCATATTTTCAGGGGCCAGAAATTGTCCGTGTTTAATATTTATAACTTTCCCGGTTTTTGCAGCTGCAACCACAATGGAAGTTTGCATGCATAAATAGGCAGGAATCTGGATAACATCCAATACCTCGGCAGCAGGTTTTGCCTGTGTATGATCATGAATATCAGATAATATTGAAAATCCGAAGTTTTCTTTAACTTTTTGAAGCATTCTTAACCCTTCATCTAGTCCAGGGCCATGATAATATTTTAATGCACTTCTGTTATCCTTTGTAAATGATGATTTAAAGATGGTTGGAATATTTAGTCTCTCAGAAACTTTTTTCAAATATTCGGCAGTTTTCATCATAATTGATTCATCCTCAATCACACAAGGACCTGAGATCAGAAACAATTGATCTGCCCCACATTCAATATCGCCAACTTTTACTATTTTTTTATTCATTTTATTTTAATTTCAGTCACTTATAATTATTTTTCATCAGCTAAAGTCAAAGCTTTCACAACTAATTTTGGATTTATCCAGCTTCCTTTTACCTGTAAGTCTTTCAGTATATAACTCTTTTAATAATTCCAACTTCTTTACTTTCAGAAGAGAAATAATAGGAGTAGTATTTGAGATAACCTTACGCATTTTTGAAATCAGTGGCTATTTCATCTTCTATACCTTCATGCAT
>JARGGF010000522.1 GCA_029210905.1 Bacteroidales bacterium
TGTTTGATGCTTTCGGAAAGTTCTTTATTAAGCTTTGAATACTCTTTGTTAAGGCTTACATAATCAAGGTTTTGCTTTTTCAGGAACTGTTCATTGTTCCTGATTTTATTTTCGTTTTTTATCCTCTTAAACGCTATGGCAATAGTTTTTCCAATACTCTCAAGATAGCGGATGGTGTCTATAGAAAACATATCCGGGCGTTTATCGCTTAATTGAAGAATTCCTATGATGTCATTCCCTGAATATAGCGGTATCAGTGCTACAGAGTTGTCATCAATCAAACCGGAGAGGTTCAATACTTCAATTGGCTTTTCTAACTTATCAATAGCTGTATATATATCGTTAGAATTATCGGAATAAAAGCTGCCCCCTTTTGAAAAATAGGGCAATGAGGCGTCTGTTTTACCTGAAATTACAACGTTGCACAGGCAATTTATGTACGATTTTTCATTAATCTTAAATTTGAGCCCTGCTTCTTGATCCTTTTGGTACAGATATATTTTTGCATCGTATTGATAATCTGACAATTTTCCTTCATTGTAATGTGAATATTCCTCATTTTCAGTTAAGTGGATAAGAACATTTTCAATATCGGTATAACCCTTTATTTCGTCAATAATGTTAATAATCAGCTCCTCCCAATTTTCCTGACTACTTAGTATGGACAAAATACTAGTTGTAAGCTTTTGCTTTTTCTCGGCTTGTTTTCGCTCAGTAATATCCCTTATATTACATTGAATCACTTTAACTTTGTTTGCAAAATAAACGTTACTTATAAATTCCACCTCTACTGTGTTTCCGTTTCTTCTTTTTATTGGTTTGTCCTCATATCGGATATAGCTGTTTGTTTTTAGCTCAATAAAAGCAAGTTCAGCTTCTTGTTTATCGGCAAAAAGCCCTATTTCCCATAGTTTTCTTCCAAGAATTTCATTTAGCGGGTAATCAATAAGTTTAACTATAAATGGATTTGCATCAACGATATTCCCACTTTCGAAATCAAGGATAAGTATCCCGTCTTTTGCTGATTCAAACAGGCGCCGATAGCGTAATTCCGATTCTTTTAGCTGATCCTCAAATTGTTTGCTTTTATTATTTTTCAAAAAGTAGTTTTTCATAAAATCTGATAATTAAGATAACGCCAGCTCATAGTACCTCACCAGGAAACTAGCTATCTGGTTTTTTTATAACACTCTGTTTCTATTATAAATAGCTTTAGATGCAAGTTTGGACAAATAAAATTAAGCGATTAGAGCATACATATCGTTATACAATTCCTATAAAAACTTGCATAATTCACACATTTTTACTGATTACTGGTCATTGGTTGCTGGTCATTGGTCATTGGTTATTGGTTATTGGTCATTGGTTATTGGTTATTTTGTTATTGGTTACTGGTCATTGGACATTGGTTATTTTGTTATTTGTTATTGGTTATTGGACATTCAGGGAAATTGCATTTGAAACCTAATTTAGATAAAAATGAAAATAGTATTATCAGGATTATTGATTAATCGAACAATAATATTGAGATTTTTTGCCCTAAGATGGCACAGATTTACGCAGATTTTATTGTGAATTATCTGCGAACATTTGCGTAATCTGAGGACATTACTCTTCCTGAAATGATATTTATTTAATGTTTTATCTTGAACTATATTTAAAATATTGATAACTGGCTCAATTAACTCACCCCCGTCTTGCTGCGCAAGACACCCCCTCTCTGTTGGCACAAAGAGGGGGAAGCTTTGGGTGAACGACGGAGGATTTTAATATATAAATGCTCTGCAAAGCCCTTTAAAAAAATAAACCAACGCTGTTTTTTTTACTTCCCCCTCTTTACGTAAGTAGAGAGGGGGTGGCTCACAAAGTGAGCCGGGGGTGAGTCAATTAACAATTTAACAAAATACTGTCCATCTTTTAAATGCGATTGCCCTGATTGCCCTGATTGGTCATAGGTCATTGGTTATTAGTTATTTTGTTATTGGTTATTGGTTATTGGTTATTGGTCATTGGACATTAGTTATTTTGTTATTTGTTATTGGTTATTGGACATTGGACATTGGTCAATTGGTTGCTAATTACTTGTCACCTGTCACTGGAATATGTAACGATCAACTTGGTTTACAACAATGTATTAGCTGGGAGGAACGAATCGCGCATTACATCAAAAAAATATGTTTTTTTATCTTCAACACATTTTGCCGCATACAAGTATAGGGCTGCGCTCCAGGTTTGCCAGTCTTGTCCCATGGGCATACCATTCTGTGCCTTAAGCCATTCGTTAAATCCAAAATTGTTGCTGTTATTAGCTGAAACGCTCACAAGTTTGGTCAGTGCCATTAGTTTTATTTCGGCCAGTTTATATTTTTTGGCAGCAACCAGAGCAGCTACATAAAAGCCTGCTATAAAAGGCCAGATTCCGCCGTTATGGTAATCGCCTGGTTTATTATAGACTGAATACCGGGCATTCCAGTCAGGATCTTTAGGCTGGATGAAAGGGAAAAAATTTGGAGGCAATTCCACTGCCAGGTCACCTTTTTCTTGCATAGCAAGGCATGCTTCTTCAATCCACAAAATCATTTTTTTTGCCCTCGAAACTGAGGCCAAACCAGACAGGATAGCCAGGCTATTCCCAAGCAGGTCGAACCTTTCGCTACTATAAACTTTGTAGGACCATAAGGCAAAATATGGTTTGCGTTTTACTACCAGGCCTTCTTGAATGCGACGAAGTTTTTCTTCACCAGTAATGGTAAATCGTTCCATTTCCTGCCTCATCATTTCTGCTCTTTCCTTTTTTCCTAAAAGCTTTAGATAGCTGTAAACTAGTGTGTTAACATATAAACCATATCCAAGTACCCATTGTTCATCGCGCCAGTCGCTTGTAGGTTGTTGTGCAACCAAATAACAATCGGAGTGGCTTTGATATTCCATCCAAACCAGGGCTTTTTCAATCGCTTTTTGCAAAAAATCCTGTTCACCCGATACTTTCCTGTAAATAGCTGCAGCCAGTAAAAACAGGGGGGTGGTATCGCTTGCTCCACGGTTTTTTTTATCATGCACCAACGAAGGAATGTGTCCACGTTTTGTTTGATTTTTTGCAAGTGCCTCCAATACCTTTTTAATACTTTCGAGCAAAATTTTGTTTCCTGTAACAGCAATTCCTAATATGGAAAACATTAAATCGCGTGTATATGGTTCCGGGTAGCCCCATCCAGCGGTCCGAGGCAATCCATGGTACGGGCCATGTGCATTATGAAGTAATACTTCCAGGGCAGCCTCCTTTGCTTCTTCAATTTCTTGCCAGTTGATTTTGTGCATTGTTTAAATTATATAATTAAGCAGTATGAATCATAAAACAAAAATTTATTCTCTTTGGTCTTTTAATTAACAAAACTTTAATTCTTAGAAATACAAGATGTTAGATGTTTACAAGAGAGCATTTTTATAAAGAATTGAGACTGCCGCAGCGCACTGCCACTCCTTTTTGCAGGCCAGCTCAATTTATTCCCAATTTATCGTTAATTATATGTATAAACTGCTTAGCTACAACCCGGTAGTCGAATTTTTGGACCACACGTACCCTTCCGGCTTTACCCATTTTGTCGCGCAAAGCTGCATCATTCATAAGTTCCAGTAAATACCTGGCAATGTCGTGAACATTTGCACGGTAATCAACTGTTCTTGGTGCTTTAAATACCACCCTGTGATCATTTTCAAAACCAGATTCTTCACCAAGTATTACCTGATTTACCACAATTTTACGGGCAACCTTTGCTAAATAGGCTGTTTTGCCATGTATCAAAGTGTCCAGCATTCCCATAGCTTTAATACCAAGTACTGGTTTTTCGCAGGCCCCTGCTTCCACCTGGGGCATTCCAAATCCTTCGAGCCGCGAAGGTGCTGCATAAATATCGCAGGCTCCAATTAGATAGGGCATAAAATTTCGTGAAATGGTGTTGGTAGCATAGGTCACATTTTTATCAATGCCCAAATGCTTAGCCATTTCAAGATCTGCCAGGTTTTGAAGTTTGGTGCGCGGTTGGGGCCATACTTTGCATACATATTTCCAATCAGGTGCTTTAGTATCAATGGTGGCCATTGCCTGCATTACCTCTTGAGCTCCTTTTGATGCGGCATCGCCTCCTACAGTTAGAATCATCAACTGTTCGGGCAAAACTCCCAGTGCCTCGCGGACTGCTATTATTTTGGGGTCTTCTTTACTGAAAGGTATAAAAGTATCGGTATTACAACCAACAGGTAATACTTCAATTTTGTCGCCATTGATGCCATCGCGGACATACATTTCTTTAACCCAATTGGATGTGACCAATATTAGTGGTAATGAATTTAAGATTTCCTGATAATTTGCAATATAGCCATCAGCTACCAGCCAGGGAACCGACTGAACGCCATATCGTTGCGGGTGAAGTATCAATTGCGGAGTGTGTCCCCAATAACCTACACCTACTACTACATCGGGTTTAAACCAACGATAGTACCATTCCTTTTCCTGTGCCGATTC
>JARGGF010000523.1 GCA_029210905.1 Bacteroidales bacterium
AATAAAATCGAAGGTGTAACACTGTTTAAAGCATTCAATAGTATTCTATTTATTCCTCTTTTGGCTTTTTTTGTCCCTGAATTTTGGAGCAATTTTTTTGGAATTATTCCATTTTATTGGGTTTACAAGTTGCTTATTACAGATGCAACAGGCACAATACAATTAACTCCTTTTCTTGCAGGTTTGTTTATTAATATTTTCTATTTATACCTTTTTTATTTATTGTTTAATAAAAAATTTATCAATAAGGCAAATCAAAATTAATCCCCTTTTCTTATAAAATGAGCGTATAAAAAGTTTTGGATGGCACCGGAAGGGGTAATATGATCAACCCTTAAAGTTTCATGTTGAACAAAAAAATCTCCAAATACTTTATTTACAGATGTTTCTGAATATTGGCAAATTTCAAGACCACTACATTTTTTAGGCCCATCCACAGAAAATGTACCCAATATAAAATGTCCGTTGGGTAACAATGAATCTGATAAAGATTTTACATATTTTCGCCTGTCAGCTTCTGAAGTTAAAAAATGAAAAACCGCCCTGTCGTGCCACAAATAGTAGTTCTCAACGGGCTTAAACTCAGTAATGTCATTAACAATCCATTTTATCATGTTTGCTTTATCTGCTAATCTGTTTTTAGTCGTTTGCAATGCAGTTTCTGAAATATCAAGTACCGTAATATTCTTATAACCAGCTTCCAACAGATAGTCGACGAAGAAATAAGCACCACCTCCAACATCAATTATATTAGCATTTTTTGGCAACTCAAGTTTATTGAAAAAATATAAAGAGGTTTCAGGTTTTTCCTGATACCAACCAACTTTATCAATTTCAACTGAATTATAGAGTCTTTCCCAATGTTCTTTTCTTTCAATCGACATCTCTTTTTTATATTTTTTTTATCACGGTTTTATATCAGGTGGGTTTTTACCATATTGGTCCCTTTTGTCAATTATTCTTTCAGCCCTGAAAAGTAAATCCGAAAGCTGAAGTATCTTTGAACGCAGGTTTTGATTATAATTTGGGTTTTCATTCAGGAATTTAGTAACTATCTGAGCAGCTTCGGCGCTATTATATCTGCCAACTGAATAGGCAAGCCAGTTTTTTGGAAAAAATATGTCACCAGTTTGCTGGATTTCTTCAAGCATTTCAAGCGATTTTTGCAAATATTTTACCGAATATTTAGCTCTTAATGGATGATTCAGATAATACAAACCGGTTCTGACCCATATTTCATGTTGCCGGTTTTCAGGATTTTTTAGACTCTCGAAAAATTTATCACGCTTGCTTTCATCAATTGAAACCGATGGCATTATGAATCTCATTTTTTCATTTCGCTCCTTATCATTGATCCTCGAAAGCTGCATTTTTAGTATTGCATCAGCATTGGGATAATCCCTGAGTGACAATTCCAGCGCTATTGTAGAAAAATCAGTTTCAGAAAGGGTGAGACCATATAATTTTTCTTCATTTTTCCACAAACCATATAGGAGATCTTGCGTTGATTTACTTATAAAAACAGAAAGTAGTGTTTGAAAAACCGTTGATTTAATCTCAATATCTTTCTCATCTTTAATTATTTGAAGCAGGTTTTTCTCAACGAGATCACACATTTCGCCACGTTCTTGATCATTTAAGAAAAACCACCAGCTTTTTTCAAAATTTTCAAGTATGAGCTGGATATTCTGTTTTATATTTTCATGCTTAAGTGAACTAACCATTTCGCTAATATATTCCTTCGGATCAAGCTGATAATTAACAAGCGCCTGAAATAGTGTAATATATGATATCGTTCTTATGAGTTCATCATCCAGTTCATGCACATGCTTAAGCAAAAATTGCTGACTAGCTGAATCAAGTTCAAAATATCCATAACCATAACCTCCCCCATTTAATAAAAAGAAATCCGGCTTTTCAAGTCCAACTATTCCATCAACTTCCATTTCCTTTTTTTCAAGATAAACAGGTACTTTTCGATATTGGCCATTTTTATACCATAAAATCTCCAGGTTTTGTTTCCATGTTCTGCCCCGGTTAAAAATATCTTCTTGCTTTAACAAAAAATATGATATCTTTCCATTGCCATCATAGCTAACCTCTGATGAAATCATAGACATGCCGTCCTGTTCAACCCAATCTCTGCTCCAATCATTTAAATCAACTTCCGTATACTTATTTAATATTTTTATTAAATCATCCCAACTTGCATTTGAAAATTCATAAGTTTTTAAATATTCTTTAAGCCCATTTTGCAATGCTTTTTCTCCAGCAATCCGCTCTAATTTAGCCATTACAATAGGTGCTTTATAATAAATAATATCTCCATACAAAGTGCCGGCAAAGTTCAGATTTTCAAGCTGTTGTTTAATTGGATGTGTCCCTGCTGTTCTATCGGTCTGATAGGCTCTGGGATAGTTGGAGGTTATAAAGTTTAAATCGTGGTTCATATCAGGGAATAAAGGGCCAACCATTTTTGCTGCAAGTAGCTCTGCATATACTTCTTTTAGCCACACATCGTCAAACCATTTCATGGTAACTAAATCACCAAACCACATATGTGAAACTTCATGTGTAATGACAGTCGCTCGTTTTAAAATATCATCTATTGATGCAGATTTTGAGAGAAAAAGCCTCGAATCCCGATAATAAATTGCCCCAACATGTTCCATGCCGCTAAATTGAAATGATGGTATTGCAATAAAATCAAGCTTTTCAAAAGGGTATTTTATTCCTGTATAATTCTCCATCCAATCAATAGCCAAAAAATGCATATCAAAAACAGTTTCTTCACTGCTTTTAACCTTTAAGGAATCATCTTCGCGATGGTAAAAATTTATTGTCCGTCCATTTTTAGTTTTAGTCAATTTTTGAAATTGTCCCGCCACAAATGCAAAATGGTAAGTGCTGATAAGGGCTGTTTCCGAAAATTGAAATTCCTTTGTGCCCCCGTGTATTTTTTCTGATAATACACTTCCATTTGAAACGGCTTGCCAATGCCCAGGTACCTTCAGGTTTAAACTAAAATTTGCTTTTAGATCCGGCTGATCAAAACAAGGAAAGGCAATAGAGGCTTTGTCAGGAACAAATAAAGTATATAAATAATCAACTTGTCTGTTAAGCGAAGCATCTCCGGCAATAAAATCAATTTTTATCTCATTGCTCCCCTCATGCAAGCTTGAAGCAGGTATTATAATATGCTTATTTTCAAAACGATATGTGTCATATTTGCCATTAACAAGTACTGATAATACATTAGCTATTTCGTTTTGAAAATCAAGAATTAAATCATTTTCTGTATTTTTATATCCAAATTTAATCTTAATACTACCTGTAATTGGTCTATTAACACTATCTGGAATTGAAAATGACAAGTTGTATTTTAAACTCTCAATGCAACCTTTTCTTTTAAGGGCTAGATCATAGGATACACCAGGTTCGTATACCTGTGTAGAAACAATTGTACATTTCATAAAGAAAAATATTAATACTGCTATTAAATACCGTAGTGCGCGCATGAGAATATAGTATAGGTGCAAAAAGCTTATCTCCCTTTCTGTAAAAATTATTTAATAATTGCTAAAGTTAACTATTTCGTAATATTTTATCAACAATTAACCATTACAAATAGAATTTACTTGATATATAAACGTAAAATTGATTTAAGCGAATATATGGATCTGCCAAAATAATAACAAATGACTTTAAACCTATAGGAGAAAGCATAGATGCTTAGGTGCTGAAATGCCAGAAGACAAGGTTCAAACATTGATTGTTCTGGCTACATTTAAAAAAACGGAATCAACAGGAAATTAGAGCGAACTGATTATTGCAAATAATAGAATTTTTTTTCTTGTCCGCCACAATCGTTACCCTTGATAACTATTCACATTCTCTACCATAAAATGCAAGCGGTTTAATACATTAACCTCACTGGTGTCGGCATCAAAATCAAGAAACAAAAGGTTCATATTTGGAAATAAATCTTTAATGCGCTTTTCAACCCCTTTTGAAACAACATGATTTGCAATGCATCCAAAAGGTTGAAGGCTAACAACATTATTTATCCCATCTTCGGCAAATGTGGCTATTTCTGCCGGTATTAACCACCCTTCTCCAAATTGAGCTGATAAATCAACAATTTCAGATGCCTTTTCGGCAACATGCCTGATATTATGGAAAGGCCTGTAATATTTAAATTTCGAATTGATGGCCTCCATTTTCTTAATGTACCTGTTTGCTTTACGTTCGAAGAAATAAACTATAATGTCTGACCATGAGGATTTGGTAAGATGTAGCTTCTTGTTAACATCAAAATTTACGAATTCCTGGATAAAAAAATCGAGAATAGGAGGCACTACCACCTCTAACCCTTGCTGGATTAACCAATCTACAATAAACTGGTGTCCAAAAGAACTGTATTTTACATATATTTCTCCAACAATTCCAATGGCAGGTATATTGCCTTCCTTAAGTTCAAGTTGGTTAAAATCATCAACGGCATCTTTTAACT
>JARGGF010000524.1 GCA_029210905.1 Bacteroidales bacterium
TAACTTTTTACCTGAAGTAGAAGAGAAAAACTGTAATGGTTGTGGAAAATGTGTAAATGTTTGTCCTGTTGAGGCCATGACCCTGGTTTCGGCGAATGATCCGAAAAACCCGAAAATGAAAAAAGCAAGTCTGAATGAAGCAATTTGTTTAGGCTGTGGAGTTTGTGTCAGGGTCTGTGACAAGAATGGAATTTCTTTAAAGTCTAGAAAAGCGAGGGTTATAACGCCACTGGATGGAACTCACAGAGCAGTGGTTATGGCCATTGAACGAGGAAAACTTCAGAATTTAATTTTCGACAATCAGGTATTGTGGAGCCACAGAGCTATGGCAGCTGTTCTAGGTGTAATACTAAAGCTTCCTCCAATAAAAAAATTATTGGCTAGTCAGCAGGTTAAATCACGTTATCTTGAAACTTTGATTAACTATTATAATAAAAAGAATGGACAGTAGTTTAATTGAACAACTAATGTAAGTGCAAGATATTCAGTGGATTAACTGCATTTTAATTATCTGAAACAGAAGTTATTGTTTTTTTTCAATAATTCGGATTCGCGCTACCCGACCGTCTGATCCTGCTGCCCAGCCAAATTTTCCACCAGGCTCAAAATCAAGTGTATGGTAAGGTATGGTATCCAACAATTGCCAGGTATGTCCCCCATCGTTTGAAAAATTGGAACCTTCGGTTCCTACTGCAACAAGATATTTTCCCTTTGTCTTTGGAACATATTTCACGCAGGAATTAAAACCTGTTGGAGGAAATACAGAAGGTACTGTCCAGCTTTTCCCGCCATCATTTGAAATAGCGGCGGTATTACCTTTTAATTGTGGTTTTAAGTAGTCTCCACCAACTATTGTAATGGTATTTTCATCAAATATAGCAACAGAATAAATGCCTTTTGTTTGCTCATTTTGAATGATAGGAGTTGAATAAACCTGCCAGCTGTTTCCACGATTATGGCTGATAAAAGCCCTGGCAGCAGCTCCTCCTGTAACAAAGCAAACATCTGATTTTCCGTATGTTTCAATACATGATCCACTTGCGGCAAATTGCGCTTCGCCTTTAATTGGTGCTGGAATTTTTGCGGGATTTATTCTGGACCAGTTTTCTCCACCATCTTGGGTTTCAATTATAAAAAAACCATCAGTAAGGGGGTCGCTTACTGCTATTCCATTATTTTTGTCCCAAAAATCGAAAGAATTAAAAAAGACACCCTTTGTGGTATCAGAGTATTTTTCTTGCCAGTTTTCTCCTCCATCAGCTGTTTTAAAAATTTTAGCTGGAAGTCCTGCACTTATCACCAAAGCAGTTTTATCATCATTTGCTTCAATATCCCTAAAATCAAGTGCTTCAGTTCCTGGAATAGAGTCCCAAATCCAGTTTTTTCCACCATTAATAGTTTTTGCAAACTTTCCTTCCGTTCCGCTTATCCATGCAATATGCTCATCAACAGCTTGTAATGCCCTAATACTTATTCCGGGTTTCGATGTTTGAAGTTCGAATTTAAAGTTGATACTTTTTTGTCCGTTTTCGTAATTACACCCTAAAATAAATGATGCGATTATCAGTGCTGACAGATATTTTCCCATGATGTTTTTTTCCCGTGCTTATTGTTATTAAGAAACCTTCACCTCTTTCATAAATTCCTTTCTCAGAATGCTTTGTTCCAATTTAGCAGGAATCAGTTTCTGTAAGAATAGTAAAAATTTGTTAACAAACTTTGGAATAATTACTCCTTTACCTTTAAACATTTCATCAATAGCAATAACTGCCAGCTGTTCAGCAGTTGTAGCAGTTAACCGGCCTTTTGCACCATGAGCATTTATACGACCAAAAGTCCCGTCGTTGGTGTAAACACCATTTGGATTCACAACACTAACGCTTACTGAGCTACCATGCAATTCATCGCGAATTGCCTTAGAAAAAGTTAACACAAAAGCTTTTGAAGCCGAATAAACACTTTTGTATGGGATTGAATAATAGGCAGACAGACTCCCTGTATTTAAAATGTATGCCTTTGGCAGTTTTTTCAAATCAGGAATAAACAAGCGGCAAAGTAATACTAATGCCCTGATATTTACCTGAATGCGCATATCGCTGTAATCCAAAGGGGATTCTTCGAAAATTGTGGTACCTGCAACACCAGCATTATTTACCAGAATATCAACTATATAGTCATTTTCTTTACACCAATTATACACATTTTGGGGTGCATCTTTTTCAGCTAAATCAATCGGCAAAATTGCTACTTTTACCTGGTATTTTTCTTTTATTTCTGTCGCTGTTTCTTCAAGTTTGGAGTCTGGTAATGCAACCAGTAAAACATTATAGCCACGTTTTGCAAACTCCATGGCGTATCCTTTACCAATGCCTTGTGAACTGCCTGTTATTAAAGTGTATGTTTCCATTAATTTCTTTTAACTTTTTACTTTTGTATTTTTATCTGTTTCCTTTATCCATTTTAGTGTTTTTGTCGCTCCTTCGTTAAAATTCAAAGGCTGATAACCCAACTCATTGATAGCTTTTTCGGAGGAAACATTCCAATGATAGTTAAATTTACGAACCAGGGGAGGGGTGATAAGTGGCTTAATACCAAATACTTTAGTTAAAAACATCATGGAATGTGAAACAAACAACATAATAAATAAAGGTAGTTTAAACATTAGATATTTTTTCCCTGTTAAGGTTCTCAAAATTTCAAAAAATTTCAGGTAGCTGATATTATCTCCTCCAAGAATATATCGTTCACCTGTTTTCCCCTTTTCCATCGCCAATAAATGCCCGTTTACTACATCATCAACAAATACATAATTGCCAACACTTTTCCCATTACCCGGAATTACCCGCCATTTTCCTTCCGAAAAGGATTTAATCATAATGGTCACACTGTTGCTTTTACTTAACAAGCCGGGCCCATAAACCCTTGTAGGATTGACAATTACAGTATCAAGCTTCTTTTTTACATATTCTTTTACCTTTCCTTCAGCAATGTCTTTGGTTCTTTCATATTCCAGAAAATAATCCATTGAACGCTGCGAATTCTCAGTTATCTGTCCATTCAGTGATGGCCCGAAAACTCCTGCTGTTGAGGTAAATACAAGTTTTTTTATCCCTAATTCCAATGCTGTTTTTAAAACATTTTCAGTAGCAGTAACGTTTAAATTATAAATAAAAGCATTGTCTTTAGCCCAAACTTCGGTAAATGCTGCAATGTGATAAACTTGCTCGCAACCGTGCATGGCATTTTTAAGGCTTTCAATGTCGGTAATATCTCCTTTAAAAAGCTGAATGTTTTCATGGTCGAGGCTTTTCGCTTTTTCTGCAGAGCGAAATAAAGCATGCACCTTATTTCCTTCATTTGCTAATTTAAGGGCCAGATTAGTTCCAATAAAGCCGGTGGCTCCAGTGATTAAAATCTTCATTTATAGGGTTTTAATTCTTAATAAACTTCATTTCCGGATGTGCTTTTAACGAAAACCACTCATTACTCAGGGCTAAAACCACATGCACCACAAAAGCCACCCAGATATTTCCGGTTTTTATGGTAATAATACCCAAAACAATGCCCAAAGGCAAAGCGCCAAGAGCTTCTTTTATCCCTTTTGGAACATGAACTAATGCATAAATAGCTATATTTAAGGCAATTGCAGGCCAAACACCCAAATATTTTACCGAAACAAATAATAAATAACCCCGAAACATAAATTCATAGGCTAATAAATAGGCAGTCCAACTAACAGCACTTAAGATTACTAACTGTAAATTCCACTCCGATTTTCTAATCTGTGGATACATGGCCAGGTTGTCCTCTTTAGTGGAATTGAAATAATTCATGAGGATTAGAAGGGGGGAAAGTCCTAGTATCCAGTACATTGAAAGCAATAAATTTGTAGATGAAATGCCATACGACTGGATACCATCATCGTAGATAAAATAAACTGTCAAAAGAGGAATTATACCGAAAAAGAGCACCCCAATCAAGCGTTCAAAAAGCACCCATTGAACTTTTGTTTTTTCTGTACCAAATTTTAAAATGAAACCATCTTTCATTTTTTGAGACTTTGCCATAAAAAAATAAGCCATAAAACTTGCAGCTACCACCAAGATGGTTAAAAATATCTCTGTATCATCAGGCTTCCATTCGAGTGTATGTTCCATAAAATAAAGTATTTATGTTATTTTTTTTGGGAGCTGGTTAAAAACTTTTGCAACCGCTAATATAGAAAAAGCAACTGTATAGATACTTTTTATTACCAACTCTTTTTTTAACATATTCCTTCATTTAATGATAAATTAATTAAATTTGAACCAACTTAAACTAAAACTATGTAATATGAAACGACGTGAATTACTTAAATCTCTTGGTTTACTTTCGATTACAGGATCATCTGTGATGTTGATTGCAGGATGTGGGAAATCAGAACAAGACGAAAAAATACTTGAAAACGTAAACGAACCGGAAAAAACGGAAAGAGAAAAGTTAATTATCAACCGCACTAAAATGT
>JARGGF010000525.1 GCA_029210905.1 Bacteroidales bacterium
CTAAAAAGGGTGAATTAACCTATAAATGGAACTGGAATGCTCCTTTTATCATTAGCCCTCACTCAAATAAAAGATTGTATATTGCTGCTAATAAGATTTTTAGAAGTGACGATCGTGGCCAGTCCTGGACTGCAATAAGCGATGATTTAACTGCACAAATAGATAGAAATTCCTGGCCGGTAATGGGAAAATACTGGAGTTCCGATGCTGTGGTTAAAGATGTTTCTACTTCCTTATATGGCATGGTTGTTTCATTTGCCGAATCCCCAAAAAAAGAAGGTCTTCTATATGCAGGTACCGATGATGGATTGATTCAGGTAACCGATAATGGTGGCAGCCTATGGTCGAAAACCGCTTCTTTCCCGGGAGTTCCTGCTAATACCTACGTGAGCGATATCTGTCCCTCAAACTTCGACGAGAATATCGTTTTTGCTTCATTTGATAACAGAAAAAGGGACGACTTTAAGCCTTACTTGTTAAAAAGCACAAATAAAGGGAAAAGCTGGGTTTCTATAGCCAATGATTTACCTGCAAATGGGACAGTACACACCATTGTACAGGACTTTAAAAATCCTGATTTATTATTTGCCGGAACTGAATTTGGCGTATATTTTTCTTATAATGGAGGAACCAACTGGATACAATTAAAATCGGGCATTCCTACTATTGCAGTCAGGGATATGGCTATCCAACAACGGGAAAACGATCTGGTACTTGCTACATTTGGCCGCGGTTTTTATATTTTAGATGATTATTCTGCTTTACGCGATATCAATGAAAGTCTTAACCAGACTGAATCTAAAATTTTTCCGGTAAAGGATGCACTAGCTTATGTTCAAACTGGAAATAAATATGGACAAGGTGCTACATATTATTTGGCAAAGAATCCTGATTTTGGCGCAATATTTACTTATTATTTGAAAGAAAGCCCTAAGTCAACAAAAAAAATCAGGCACGAAAAAGAAAAAGAATTATTTAAAGATGGGAAACCAATTCCTCAGCTTACTTTTGAAGCTGAAAGAAAAGAAAAACTGGAAGAACCATCCTATCTTGTATTTACCATAAAAGATGAATCGGGCAGTATCATCAGAAAACTTACTGCAAAACCTGCAGAAGGAATAAGCAGAATAAGTTGGGATTTAAGATATGCCAGTATTCGCGAAGAGCGAGGACAGATAGAAAAATTTGATCCTACCAAAGAAGGACGTGGTGGCATTTTTGTTATGCCAGGTAAATATTCTGTTTCATTAGCACTTTTTGATACAGGGATTTTTAAGGAATTAGTTGGCGATCAGAGTTTTGTTGTAAAACAATTAAACAATACAACACTTCCTGCACCTGATAGAAAAGAATTGCTTGATTTCCAGAAAAAAGTTGCTGATAGGGTGAAAACTTTAAATGCAACCAGAAATTTTGCAGACGATTTATATAAAAAAGTTTTGACTATAAAGCAAACCATAGTTGATTTGCCCGAAGCCAATACAGAATTAATGAAAGAAGTGCAACGGATTGAAAAAGAGATAAATGATATAATTTATGCTTTTGATGGACCTGAGGCAAAGGCTAGTTTCGAGGAAATTCCACCACATGATTTAGCGCTGAATGAGCGGTTACAGTATTTGATGTATACACATTATAATGCAACATCGGCAATTACTCAAACAGAAAAAGAACAACTGGCCATTGTTGAGGAGCAAGCCCCAGGATTAATATCCAGGCTTAAAAAGCTCTCTTCTGAAGATATTGTTAAGATTGAAAAAGAGCTTGACCAGCTTAAAGCACCTTATACTCCTGGTAGATTGCCTGAGTGGAAGTGATAAGGATATTTTAATTGGTATTTTAGATTTAATGTTGTTTAATTTGCGAAATATTTACAAACCTTTCAGATCCGCAGGTCAATGGATCTGAAAGGTTATAAAGACAAGCAATCTGGCAAAGTTTTACAACCCTAATAAACAACTGTGATTTAAGATTCAGATTTTACTCATACTAATTACCTAAAAGTTCCGTTTTAAATTATTGAGAATAGATTGATTATAAATGCTCATCAATTTTTTTATTGTAATGCTCATAATTTATTTAACTTAGTTTTCATTTATAATTTTTTGTAAGCATTTTTGTATTTTTTTAAAAACAATTATTAATTTAGGGTATATAACCCTGTTCAAAATAAGATTCATACTTTTAATAAAATAAAAATTGGCATGATTTTTTCTTTCAAATTTCTTAGTAACCACTGTATTACATAGATATTGGATTAAAAATCAGATGTTTGTGAAATTTATGTAATAATAATGATTATAAATTTGAATCTTTTCTTAATAAAGCTATCGGGGTTTTGTAAGGAAAATGTAAGAAATAAACTTATATATATGAAAAAGGCAATTTTTAGCATAGTCAGTTTAATTTTCGTAGCAAATACTTTTTTTGCCCAAAAAATGGAAATGGTGGCAGTTCAGGGTGGTACATTTATCATGGGAAATGATTACTCAATTAACCAGGATGAATCCCCGGAGCATAAGGTTACACTTAGCGATTATTCCATCGGCAAATACGAAGTAACTTTTGAACAGTTCGATAGATTTTGTATTTCTACTGGCTGGGAACAACCAGATGATGCAAGACTAGGAAGAGGTAAAAATCCGGTTATGAATATTAGCTGGGAGTCAGCTGTAATGTATTGTAACTGGTTAAGCAAAATGGAAGCTCTAGACAGATGTTATACCATTCAACGAGATAGTCTTGCCACTGTTGTACTTTGTAATTTCGAAGCCAATGGTTATCGTTTGCCTACTGAAGCAGAGTGGGAATTTGCTGCAAAGGGAGGAACTCAATCAAAAGGTTATGCTTTTAGCGGTGGAAACAATCCTGATGAAGTTGCCTGGTATTATTCTAATTCTGGTGGTAAACCACACCCTGTTGGAACAAAAAAGCCCAATGAACTTGGAATTCATGATATGAGTGGTAATGTAAGGGAGTGGTGTTGGGATTTATATGAAAGTGATTACTATAAGAAAAGCCCCGAAAGCAATCCGGCAGGACCAGCAGAAGGTGTTAGAAGGGTCTATAGAGGTGGTGCATGGAACTTTAAGCTTGATTTTTTAAGAATGACTGCCCGGGAATATATGGGGCCAAGTAAAAGTTATGGCAATGTTGGATTTCGGGTAGCTAAAAAACAATAGTTCATATAAAATATATTGGAAAAAGGAAAATGTCGATAATCATCGACATTTTTTTATTAATTATGTCGTAAAGTGCAAGTTACATTAAAAAATGTAATATAAAATTGTCATTTCTGATTTTTTTCATTAATTTTGTAAGGTTGAAATTACGGTTCGGCAAAATTATTGAATAGTGTATTATAATTGTTTTAAGATTTCAACATTATTCCTTCATTTTAAAAAAATTACAATGCAAAATACCATCAGAGTTGAAAGAGCCAAACAGAATATGACACAGGGTCAACTTGCCGAGGCTATTGGGGTATCAAGGCAGACCATTCATGCCATTGAAACAGGAAAATTTGCACCCTCAGTAATTACCGCTTTAAAAATATCCAGATATTTTAATACAACTGTTCAGGAGATTTTTCAACTAGATGATAATGAGCTTGTTGATTCAGTTCAGTAAAGTACTCAAATTTACCGATTTTCAATTTATTCGCAATTTTACAGATACTTGCAATAACATAATTTTAAACTCACTGTTATGCTGATTGTTTTATCGCCTGCAAAAACACTGGATTTTACAAAAACTATACACATTAAGGAACATTCTGAACCTGTTTTTATTAATGAAGCCGAAATGCTGGTTAATAAACTGCAAAAGCTTAAACCAGCTGATTTATCTTCCTTGATGAGCATCAGTGCAAAGCTTGCAGACTTGAATTTTGAAAGATTTATTAAATGGGAGAAAAATCATTCACAAGAACATACAAAACCTTCCGTTTTTGCCTTTAAAGGTGATGTTTATGTTGGCCTGGATGTTGATTCTCTGTCAGAAGAAAATTTAAATTTTCTCAATAGAAATACCAGAATATTATCAGGCCTGTATGGAATTTTAAAACCATTTGATTTAATAAGGGAATACCGGCTCGAAATGGGTGCTAAACTAAAAAATCCAAAGGGAGCTGATCTTTATAAATTTTGGGGGAATAAAATAACCAAACAGGTAAATGAGGCAATTGCAGCATCAGATGGCGAAAAGGTATTAATAAATCTGGCTTCGAACGAGTATTTTAAATCAATTGATAAAAAGGAGCTTAAATTTCCGGTAATTACCCCGGTTTTTAAAGAATTTAAAGATGATGGATATAAAATAGTCAGTTTTTTTGCTAAAAAAGCACGAGGAATGATGACCAGGTATATTGCCCGTGAAAATATTCAAAAAGCAGAAGATATAAAGTCATTTAATCTTGATGGTTATGTCTTTAATCAAGAGCTTTCGAAAGCTAAGGAATGGGTTTTTACAAGGTAAACTTTAATCTTCAAACTTTTTTTTAATC
>JARGGF010000526.1 GCA_029210905.1 Bacteroidales bacterium
TTTGTTTTTAAATTAACTATTATTTTACAAAAAAAAGGCGGATTGGGTTTTATTTATTAAAAACATTGTATAGATTTGCAATAATAAATATATTAACCGAAAATCATTTAGTCAAACAATTTATTTATCAATTATGAAGAAAGTTACATTCAATTACCTGGTATTATTTGTCGCAGCTGTTGTGTTTCTAAGCAGTTGTAACGGACTTAAAAAAATGGCGGACAAAGCTAGTGAATTAAAAAATAACGTTACCCCAAATCCGCTGGAAATGCATGCAGAAAAGGTTCCTGTGAAAATTGCCGGAACTATACCACCAAAGTATTTCGATAAAAAAGCAATCTTGGTTGTTACACCAGTTTTGAAGTACAATACTGGCGAGTACACACTTAAGACCCAAACACTTCAGGGAGAGAAAGTTGAAGATAATAATCCGGTTATCTCATATGATAACGGAGGTAGTTTTGACTACAACGACACTATCCCTTACGTTGATGACATGAGAGTTTCTGAACTTGAACTAAGAATGAAAGGTTCAAGAGGCGATGAAGAAGCTGATATCATTAATGTAATAGTAGCTAAAGGAGTTAATGTTACTCCTCGCTTGGTGAAGTATGCTTCTGAAATTGATGGTGTTAAATTTGTTGAAATTCCAATTTCAATGGATGCCAAAATCTCTGACTTACAAAAAGCAGTTATTCTTTACAATCTTCAAAAATCAGATCTTAAACCATCAGAACTAAAAAAAGACGAAGTTAAAGCGTTAGTTGAATTGCTAACTCAAACTACTGATGAAGACGATAGAGAATTAGTAAATGTTGAAATTGCAAGTTATGCTTCTCCTGACGGACCAGAAGACCTAAACGCAAAATTAGTTGAAGGTCGTGGAAAATCAGCTCAGGGATTTATTGAAAAATCTTTGAAAAAAGCTGAATCTGAAGTTACAAAAAATCCTGACTTTGTTGTAAAAGAAACTACTCCTGATGAAGACTGGGACGGTTTCAAAAAAGAGGTTGAAGCTTCTAATGTACAAGACAAAGAATTGATTTTAAGAGTTCTTTCAATGTACTCAGATCCTGTTGTTAGAGAAAGAGAAATTAAAGCTATTTCTGAAGCTTATACTGATTTGAAAACTGATGTTCTTCCACTATTAAGAAGATCTGTTATTAAAGCTAACTATCAGTCAAAAGTTAAAACTAACGAAGAGCTTTTATCAATGGTTGCTGACAGCAATATCATGAAACTGCAACTTAAAGAATTACTTTATACTGCTGGTTTAACTGATGATGCAGCTCTTAAAGAGAAAATTTACAATCAGGCATTAGTGGTTGAGCCTAACTGTTTCACTGCTTATAATAACTTAGGTGTTGTTAAAGGAAACGCTGGCGATATCGATGGAGCCAAAGCTGCTTTTGAAAAAGGAAACGAAATTAAAGCAAGTCACCCTGCTATTTTACATAACTTAGGTGCTGTTGCTTTTGCTCAGGGAAATCTTGAAGAAGCTGAGAAATATTTCGTAGATGCTAAAGCTGCTGGTTGTCAATCAGCACACTTAGGCTACAACATGGGTATTATTAACATTATTAAAGGACAATATCCAGAAGCTGTACAAAACTTCGGTGGCGAAAATTCATTTGGTAAAGCGCTTGCTCAAACTTTAAACAAGCAGGATGCTGATGCTGAAGGTACTTTAGCTGCAATGGGTGAAAAAGATAGCGGATGGTTCTACTATCTAAAAGCTATCAGTGCTGCAAAACAAAGCAAAGACGATGGTGTATTTGAAAACCTTCGTACTGCTATTGAAAAAACAGCTGAAATTAAAACTTATGCAAAAGATGATGTAGAGTTTATTAAATATTTCGAAAACGAAACTTTTAAAACTATCATCCAGTAAACCAAGTTTGAATTTAAATGATATAGGGGAAAGCGGCTTTAGGGCCGCTTTTTTATTTTATACAATACTCTATATCAACTAATTAATGAATTAATTCAAAATTTGTCTAACAATTTTCTTTAATACTACCCGTTAATAATCTACTTTGTTTTTATAGAAAATTTACTTTCAGGTTTATATGCGGTTTAAAAAAATAAAACTCCTTAAGATTGTTTTAAAATCAATTGTTGCATTAATTTCTTCGATAATATTATCCATTGCAATATTGTTTTTACTGGTATACTTTGGCCTTTTTGGTCAATTACCTGATAAAAGTGCACTGCTTGAAATCAGAAATGAGCAAGCATCTTTGGTATATTCAGCAGATAATGTTCTGATTGGAAAATATTTTGCCGAAAACCGTACTAACATAAAATGGTATGAAATTCCCGAGCATCTTAAAAAGGCTTTGATAGCAACAGAAGACAAACGTTTTTTCAGCCACAAAGGATACGATACCAGAAGTTATTTACGTGTGTTTGTGAAAAGCATTTTGCTTGGCGACAAAAGTGGCGGAGGTGGCAGTACATTAACTCAGCAGCTGATAAAAAATCTATACGGTCGCTCAAATTATGGATTTTTAAGCCTTCCTATAAATAAAATTAAAGAATTAATTATTGCCACCCGGATTGAAGCAGTATATAATAAAGAAGAACTACTTCTATTATATCTTAATTCCGTTCCATTTGGTGAAGATGTATTTGGCATAGAATCAGCTTCACGACGGTATTTTAACAAATCAGCCAGAGAACTGAAAATTGAAGAATCGGCTGTTTTGGTTGGGTTGTTAAAGGCTAATACCTATTTCAATCCAAAACTAAATCCAGTAAACTCACTTGCCAGAAGGAATATCGTTTTAAATCTGATGAAAAATGCTAATTACATAAGCCCTTCATTAACAGATAGTCTGCAAAACTTGCCACTGATGCTTGATTATGAAAATCTTGACCTGGAAGCTCCTGCTGGATATTTTATTTATCAGGTAAGAAACAAATCACAAGATTTGCTTGATTCCATCCAAACCAAAACCGGAAAAAAATATGATATTGAAAAAGATGGCCTGAAAATATATACCACCCTGAATATGAAGCTTCAGGAAATAAGTATCAACGCCAGTAAGCGTCATCTTCTAAAAATGCAAAAACAACTTGATGCCGAACTGAAAAATCATAAATTTAAACAAGATTGGATACGAACGATATCGGCACAACAAAAAATTGATGTTAATGATACTGCAAAGCAAAATATTGAACTTTTTGACTTTGCCGGATTGCATACTCAAAAATTAACCAGACTAGACAGTCTCTGGCACTATTATAAAATGCTAAATGCATCCATTCTGATTTCAAGCCCTAAAGATGGGGCGGTTTTATGTTGGATTGGAGGAAACCATTACAGGATGCTCCCTTTTGATATGGTTTTATCACACAGGCAAATCGCTTCAGCGTTTAAACCAATACTATATGCCACGGCGCTTGAAACAGGTATTGAACCATGTGAATATCTTAATAATAAACAAGATGAATATGAAGGATACAAAGATTGGGAGCCGCAAAACGCTGATAATAAAACTACTCCGGATAGTACTGTGGCATTCTGGTATGCCCTTGCACACTCAATGAATCTGCCTACAATAGATTTGTATTTTAAAGTAGGGGCAGAACCAATATTAAAAACCTGTGCTAAGCTGCACTTCAAAGAAGATATTAGTCCGAATCCTGCAATGGCACTGGGCACTCTTGATGTATCACTTTTTGAGATAGTCAAAGCCTATGGTGCTTTTGCAAACAAAGGGCAAATGAACGAATTGGTAATGATCAATAAAATAAGTGATGCGGAGGGAAATGTGCTTTATGTCAGAAAAAAATCCAGTCCGGAAAAGATTTTTAGTGTAGAGACAAGTGATAAAATGACAGCCCTGTTACAACAAGTAGTTGAACGAGGGACGGCTGTTAAAATTCGCAATCGTTATGGTATAAAAGCTGAGCTTGCAGGAAAAACAGGAACAGCTCAAAATTATTCAGACGCTTGGTTTATTTCCTTTACTCCAGATATTGTAATTGGAACGTGGGTAGGCGCCAGCACATCTGATGTTCATTTTTACAGTGGAAATGGTGCAGGATCTTCTTTAGCATTACCGATTTCTGCAACTATCATTAATGCAATACAAAATGATTCATTATTAAATAAAACTTACTTCACCCCATTTTCTCTTCCCGAAGATACTTACTCGTTTCTGGATTGTCCGCCATTCCGACAAATAGGAATAAAAGGCTTTTTAAACCGCCTGTTTGGAAAAAAAGAAAGAATTGAAGCCAGTGCGTCAGAAACAAAGAAAAATAAGACTAAAAAGGACGAAAAGAAATCATTCCTTAAAAAACTATTTAAAAAATAGCATAGCCCAATTAAACCTTTTTTAAGTTATAGTGTCATATAGCTAAACTATAAATTAATTGTACTATGAAAAAGATAATTTTAACAACTTTATTATTTTCTATAATTACCTTATTTGGAGTAAATTCAGACCTCAGTATTTTTAATGTTCCCGATCAAACAATCGCAAAAATAAATTT
>JARGGF010000527.1 GCA_029210905.1 Bacteroidales bacterium
GTTGCCTGTAAAAGTTTTTTTCCCTTCGTTTAAGAAGAAAGTTATCATAAGCTATATAATTTTTACAAGCAAGTTAGCTAAAAAATAGTGATATGTAAAGTAATTTAATTAATCAATTTTATCCATGCTCTTTAATTGAGTTTGTATAGGAACTTTCCAGTTTGTTCTGGTGCTCAAATTCTTCTATTGCAAACTGAATTAATTGATCAATTAGTTCAGTTTGTGGTATTCCTGAATAACTCCAAAGTGCCGGGTACATGCTGATTTTAGTAAAGCCGGGAATAGTATTTATTTCGTTTATTACCAGGCTGTTATCTGGTTTTAGAAACATGTCTACCCGGGTCATTCCTTTGCACTCAAGACACTGGTAGGTTTTAATGGCCAAATCCTGAATAACCGGAAATATATCGGCTTCAAGCTTTGCCGGAATATCCAGTCGTGCATCATTGTCATCAAGGTATTTGCTTTCATAACTGTAAAAGCTTTTGGTTGGCACAATTTCGCCAGGTATTGATGCTTTTGGGAAATCATTTCCTAAAACAGCACATTCAATTTCGCGGCCTGTGATTTTTTCTTCAACAATTACTTTGTCGTCATATAGAAAAGCTTCTTTTAATGCTATTTCAAACTCTTTTTTATCCTTTGCTGACGAAACGCCAACTGATGAACCCATATTCGCAGGTTTTACAAAAAGCTCATTTCCAAGTTCTTGAACAATTGACTCATAAGTATATTCGTTTGGTCTCGACTTTCGGAGGGTGAAAAACTTTGCAATAGAAATTCCTGCATCTCTAAGCAATCTTTTGGTAACATCTTTATCCATGCCTGCCGAAGAGGCTAAAATTCCCGGACCAACAAAAGGAATCCCAGCTAATTTCGCCAGGCCCTGAACAGTGCCATCTTCGCCATAAGGCCCATGCAACACAGGAAAAAGCACATCAATTTCCGAAAGTACTTTTCCTGTCTCCATTTCGATAATTTTACGATCGCCATAATTCTGCGAAAATAAAACCGGAACACCTTCTAAAAACCAGCTGCCTTTCTTGCTGATTTTTAGTTGGATAACATCGTATTTGTCTTTATTGATTGCATTTAAAATATTAGCTGCTGAAACCAGGCTTACTTCATGTTCAGCCGATTTTCCCCCGGAAAGAATGGCAATTTTTAACTTTTTAGTCATTTACAAATTAAATAGAAGGTTTATTGATCTGTTGCAGTGCAATGGGCTATTAAGCCTTAAAATTTGCATTATTTATTTAATTATGAACTTTTTATTTAGGTGATAAAAGTATAAAATATGAATGATATGAGTATAAAAAGTATAGAGGAATCTAATTATAAGTTAAATTTTAGTTATATTTATAGAAAATAATACGAAGGTGAATAGATCTAAGTGTTTATATTTTAATTACTTAATTTTATTATATTAATTCAATAAACAAGGTTAATAATGATTGAAAATTACAAAATTATTCTGGGAAAAGGTATTGGGAACATCCTTTTGGGAATGAAAAAGGAACAAGTTGAAAACATTCTTGGACAGCCAGACGACATGGAAGAAATTGACTATGATGATGGTGAAAAGTCGCTCACTTATTATTATTACGATTTAGCCTTAGATTTAACTTTTGAATCGGATGATGATGACAGGTTAAGTTTTATATCAGTTGAAAATGATGAGTTTAGCATAGAGAATAAAATAAAAGTTGGACAATCAAAGGATGTTGTGCTAAAAGCCTGCAAAGAACTTGCTTTTGGAGAACCCGAAATTGAAGATTTGAGCTCTGAGGATATTCCCAACCAGGAATTGATAGCGCTTGAAAATGAAAACGTAAACTTCTGGTTCACAGATGATACTCTTGATGAAATTCAGATTGGCCCATTCTGGAAGGATGATGAAACCCCAATTTGGCCGGTATAGTTTATTCCCTGAAATGAATAGAAAATTCCACTCTACGGGGGTGGGATTTTTAAATTTGTGCACCTTATTAAAGTGATTGAATCGTCTATTATCATTGAGTTGAATTAAAACTAAAGGAACACGTTTCATGAAGCCAGGGTTTTACATTAAGACATTCTTACCTGCAATACTTGTAATAATTATATACACATTAGCGATATTTTTAGTTATTCTACCTTACTTTCGCACCAGTTTATTAGACAAAAAAAAAGAAGCAGTAAAAGATTTAACCACAAGCGCAATTAGTGTAATTTCTCACTATCAGGAAGAGGTTGATAAAGGAGAAATTAGTCTTGAAACTGTAAAAATAAGGGCTGCTCATATGCTTGCCTCCCTTAGATATGGATCCGATCAAAAAGATTATTTTTGGGTTATGGATACCATTCCCCAGATGATAATGCATCCCTATAGATCGGATTTGGACGGGAAGAATATTAAAGAATTCAAAGATCCTCAAGGGAAAAAGTTATTTGCAGAAGCTGTTGATGTGGTCAAAAAGAATGGACATGGTTTTGTAAATTATTATTGGCAATGGAAAGATGATACCACTAAAATTGTACCTAAATTATCATATGTTCAGCTTTATCCTGAATGGGGATGGATAATTGGTACGGGAATTTATTTGAACGATATTGAAAAAGAATTTGATGAGGTAAGTAGTCGATTAAGGCTATTTTCTTTTGTAATAATTGCGCTGGTATTCATTCTCTCTTTTTATATTTCTGCCCGAAGTTTCCATATTAACCATGAAAAGATGAGGGCAATGGATAAGTTCATCGAAAGCAAGGAAAAATTTGAAATGATTTTTAATTCTGCCACTGATGGAATCATTATCATCTCGCCAACAGGCAAAATCATTGAAGCAAACAATGTAGCCATTGAACGCTCTGGATTTACAAGAGAGGAATATTTAAACACCCCTATTCAGGTTTTTTTTGGGCGCCATCCTGTCCTTACATTTGAAAATGTAGCTGAAGAGCTTGGGCATAAAGAATTTTTCAGCTTTGAGTTTGACTACATTTCAAAATCAGGTTTAGAGGTCAATATTGAACTTTTTGTAAAAAAAATTCAATATGAGGGTAGCGATGCATACCTTGCAGTTGCAAGAGATATAAAAGAAAGGGTGGAAATACAGCACAAGGTATACAATGCTGTAATTGAGGGTGAAGAAGGAGAACGGAGCAGAGTGGCTCGTGAGCTTCATGATGGTATTTCACCCATTCTTGCAACCATAAAATTATATGCACAAAGTTTAAAAGATGCTTCTGATACTAATTTACGGAGCACCTTATCTGAAAAAATTGAAAAAACGATAAATGACGCCATTCAAAGTATTTCGGATATTTCAAACAATCTAAGCCCTCATGTGCTTCAAAATTTTGGATTAATTCCTGCTTTGCATAACTTTATAGAAAAATTGGATGAATTGCTGGCCTTGGAATTTCATTTAGCATTTAATTTGGGCAAATCTTATGGAAATACGATTGATATAACTATTTACAGAATTATTACAGAATTAATAAACAATAGCATTAAATATTCCAATGCAAAAAATATTCATATTTTATTAAATGATAACGGACCAATATATTTAAAATACCGTGATGACGGTATTGGCTTTGATTATCAATCAGCGCTTGAGAACAAAAAAGGCATGGGATTGTTTAATATCAAAAATAGGGTTAACTCACTCAAAGGCCATGTTAAATTTACAAGTTCTAAAGGAACTGGTTTTATGTTAGAAATTGAAATCCCTGTGATGGTAAACAAAAATTTATGAAGCGGTATGCCTCAATCGAATATTGAAATATTAATTGTAGAAGATCATGACATTTTTAGAGAAGGAATTAAATTTGTACTTTCTCAAGTTACAGGATATAAGGTAGTTGGTGAAGTTAAAAACGGAAAGGAATTTCTCGAATTTATAAAGAAGAAACGTCCGGACATTGTGCTTATGGATATTACGATGCCTGAAATGGATGGTATACAAGCAAGTACAATTGCAATGAAAGAATATCCAAATCTTAAGATTATCTGTTTATCGAGCCATGGTGATGAAATTTATTATTATAAGATGATTAAAGCAGGTGTTTCAGGATTTTTACAAAAAAAATCAGGAAAGGATGAGCTTGAGCAGGCTATAGATAATGTAGCCTACGGCATGAATTATTTTCCGGATAATATACTACGCAATATTCTATTTAGGGTAAGCAATACTGGCGAAGAATCACTGAAAAATGAAGCCATAAACCTTACAAAACGCGAAAAAGAAATACTATTGCTCATATGCCAGGGATATTCTAATAATGAAATTGGCGAAACTTTGTTTATCAGTCCAAAAACTGTTGATAATCACCGTACTAATCTATTATCAAAAACAGGTACCCGGAACTCTGCAAATCTTGTTATGTATGCCATTAAAAATAAGCTGATAGAGATTTAATTTTTCATTCCGTTATTACCTAAGTTAAGCGGTTGGAGCACTGCGAACAAGCGCTTTACTTATCCGCCAGGCGGACCGATTTAGAAAATGTTG
>JARGGF010000528.1 GCA_029210905.1 Bacteroidales bacterium
TGGAATATAATTGCCTGCTTCAACAGTTCTGTTGCTAAATATTTGATAATCATTGATATTTGGTTTTTGGTAAAACAAAAACTTCTGAAGAAAAAGTGGTGATAAAAAATATCCGATACACAGGATGAGTATAATAATAATAAACCCAATTATCGTTTTTTTCATAAAAAAGGAAGCTATTTTAGTTTAAAAGGCTTCAAAAATAGTATTTTCGTACCATTTTTGAGATTATATTTTATCTGTGTTTAAAAAACATTAACAAATATGATTTACAAAACTCAAAAGTTTGATTTATCTTTGCAATTTATAATGATTCTAAACAAATAGGTGGGAAGAATTTTAGCCTTTGATTACGGGAAAAAGCGCACAGGTGTTGCTGTAACAGATCCTTTGCAGATAATTGCTTCTGGATTAACTACTGTAGAAACACCCCTGATATTCCAGTTTATTAAAACATATTTGCAAAAGGAGCGTGTAGACTGTTTTGTGGTTGGTTATCCGACACCTCTCGAAAACACAAGGCCTTCAGATTCTTTACCCCTGATTATTAAATTTGTTGAATTGTTAAAGAAAAAATATCCGAAAATCCCAATAGAGCTTGAGGATGAGCACTATAGCTCGAAACTGGCTGTACAGGCCATGATAGATGGCGGATTAAAAAAAATGCAAAGAAGAGATAAGGCAATGATTGACAAGATAAGTGCATCCATAATTCTGCAATCATTTATGCAAAGAAAGAATAAATAAAATTGGTAATAAAAATGATTTACCCCATTTCAATAATAGGTTCAAGTGTTTTAAGGCAGAAAGCCAAAGAAATTGATAAGAATTATCCTGAATTGGATAAATTAATAGAAGATTTATGGGAAACAATGTATGTTTCTGATGGTGTGGGTCTTGCAGCCCCACAGATTGGAAAGTCCATCCGTCTTTTGGTGATTGATGCCAGTCCCCTTGAAGAGGATGATCCCAGACTAAAGGATTTTAAAAAAGTTTTTATTAATGCCAACATTACCGAAAGATCAGAAGATACTGAGCTTATGACAGAAGGCTGCCTAAGCATTCCTGGTATTAATGAGGAAGTAAAGCGATCCAATAAAATCAGGATAGAATATTATGATGAAAATTTCGAGTTTCATGATGAGTATTACGATGGATTTGCCGCCAGAGTTTTGCAGCATGAATACGATCATCTTGATGGAATCCTTTTTGTTGACCGTGTTTCACCCATACGAAAACAATTGTTAAAAAGCAGGTTACTTGCAATTTCAAAAGGAAAATTTGAAGCTAAATACAACTTCCGCTTAGGTGAAAAACGAAGGGCTTAATATGCCCGTTTATTAAGCGGTTTGCTTATTATTTTATGCAAAATACGATAGAATTAGCAAATAAGTGATGCCTCTTTAGCTGCTACCAGCATGTTCATAAATTTGAAATCTTCCAACGTTTAAGCTATTGCTGTTTGATTAATTTGTATTATTTTTATGCAAATTAACCAAACCAGACAATGTTAGTAAACGAATTTTGGAAGATACCTTTTTTAAGATTTATTCTGCCCTTTATATCAGGAATTCTATTTGCTTCAGCAGATATCATTGGCGCTAGTGTTTCTTTTATAATTGCTGCTTTATTTGCAGGGGTTTCTTTTGTCTACAGGCCCTTTTTAAATCATGAGTTGTCCTATCATAAACGCTGGATTTTTGGATTATTAATATCAATTGCCCTTTTTTTTGGAGGTGCTGCAATAGCTTCATACCAATTCATGTATTCCGGCAACATGCCTGAAGCAACCAAAGTGATTGGTATTGTTTCTGAACTTGTTAAAGAAACTGCTAAATCAGTAAAACTTGAATTAAAAGTTGTCGAATATCAAAAGAATGATGTTTGGCAACCTGAACAATCAAAAATTCTGGTTTATCTGGAAAAGGACAGCTTATCAAAATCACTTTTATACGGCGATCTTATTCTGCTCTCAGGGGAAATACGTGAAATAAAAAATTCCGGCAATCCTGATGAATTTGATTATAAATCATACCTGGCCAGGAAAAAAATCCACTTTCAGACTTTTGAAAAATCCGGACAGTGGATCAAGCTGGCTTCTAACCAGGGTAGTTATGTTTATGCTTTAGCTTATAAACTTAGAAAAAAAGCACTGTCGGTATACCAAAGCACAGGAATAAGTGGAGATGAGTTTGCCATTTTAGCAGCACTCACTTTAGGCGTAAAAGATTATTTAAGTGATGAAATCGTCGAAGCTTATTCAGATTCCGGAGCTATGCATGTATTAGCAGTTTCAGGATTGCACGTTGGCATTATTATGCTGGTGCTTAACCAGTTGCTGTTTTTTATGCGTAAAAACAAGTTCCTGCGAGTGCTGCAATCAATACTGATAATATTGTCATTATGGACATTTGCCTTTATCACGGGTTTGTCTCCATCGGTAACAAGGGCTTCCCTGATGATGTCATTTATCATTCTGGGAAAAATCTCCAGAAAAAAACCAAGTACCTATAATTCAATTGCGGCCTCTGCATTTATTATATTGTTAATCAACCCCATGGCGTTGTTTAATGTAGGTTTCCAGTTGTCTTATCTGGCTGTAATTGCTATTATATTTTTCCAGCCAAGAATCTATCGTTTACTTGACATTAAAAATAAATGGATGGATTGGGTATGGAAACTTACCACCGTTTCAATTGCCGCCCAAATTGGCACCAGTGCCATAAGCATCTATTATTTTCATCAATTTCCATTGTATGCACTGCTTACAAACTTGATTGCAATACCTGCAGCTTTTGTAATTATGTACGGTGCCATTGTATTGTTGATTTCTGGTTATTACCTGCCCCTTGCAAAGGGTGTTGCAGCTGTGTTGTCATTTATTATTAAAATGTTTAATCAGTCAACTTCTTTTATAGAAAGCATCCCGGGAGCAAGTATCGAATTTATTTCGCTTGGCAGAACAGAATTGTTTCTTGTTTATTTTTCGCTGACCCTGTTTATAATTTACCTGTTTCTTAAAAAGAAACAACTGGTATTTGTTATTTGTATATTGGGTATCATGGTTTTTGCACTAAGAGATTTTAGATATCTGGCTGCGCGGAACAACAAAAGCTTAATTGTATTTAATTCAGCAAATAAAAGTGTATTTGCCACTGTTTCAAACGGCAGAATGAATTTATATGCTGATGCAAAACTTTATAAGGACAAAAAGGCAATTAATTATTTGAGTGCTAATTTCAGGACAAAATCATTTATACAAGAAATGAATGTAATAGATCTTGATTCAGTGAATCCATCGGTTAACAAGGATTTTCCTGTAAACTTTGTTCAGATAGATAGTTTAAAAGTTGCCTTTATTTTCGGAAAAATTTCAAATTATGTTTCTGATTATAAGTTGCATGTTGATTATTTGGTATTGGCAAATAAAGCATCACTAAATATTGATGTGCTTCAATCTCTATTCCACTTTAAAAAACTAATTATTGATTCATCAGTGGCAAGGTGGAAACAGGATGTTTTGACAAAAGACTGCGAAACGGCAAATATATCTTTTTATAATATTTCTGAGGAAGGAGCTTTTGTTCATAATATTAAGTAATTTTGCATTCCTTTTTTTAACGCCATACTTTACGTTTGTAAGATATTGGATATTAAACTGATATAAAAACCCAGAATTATTTATTATCTTATTATAGATGGCTCATTTATTAGCAAAACCTATTTGTTGAAGTAAAAAAATGGAAAAAGACTTATTGATTAACTAATTTTTTATTATATTTATAATAGATTCAATGATATTTTTATGAGAACTATTTTTATCCTGTTTATTTTTATTGGTATTTCATTTAACCATGCAATAGCGCAAGAGCTAATTTATCCTGAAATTGAGAAGGAATTAACAGAAGAGCAGAAGGGAATAATTGATGATGCTGTTAAGGTGCTTCTTAAAGCCACTGGTAATGAGAATAATGCAAATGCAATTGATGGAAAATATGCAAAGAAAAGGAACAAACCCGATTGGGAAGAAAAAACCTGGGAAGCCAAAGCACAGCGGATAATTGCTGAAAGAAATTATGCTGTGGCTTATAAGATGATTTCTGATGTGTATTCCGATGTTATTACTAATGCAGGTTATTTATCAGAATCGGATAAGTATGCCGCTCTTGCCTTAAACAGGGATGCAGATGCCAAATTTGAAAAGGCTGCAACAGTAATGAGTAAATATAATGATCTTTCACAGGAAACGATGGCGACTACCCCTTATCAGAATATTATTTCGGATATAAAAAATTCACACGATTTTAAAATAAGTGCTGTGCGCGATCAGATTTCTGCACTGCAGATTTATGAACGAGGTGTTAAAAAACAATTGGATAACGATGATATTGCAGAATGGGAGAAAGCCACAAAAGCGAATACCATAGAAGCTTATTATGAATACCTGGATAATAACCAGCGAGGAAAATTTATGGCCGAGGCCAAT
>JARGGF010000529.1 GCA_029210905.1 Bacteroidales bacterium
GGTAGCCATTAATCTTTGGCATTTTAATATCAAGTAGCACAAGTGAAATATTATTATTTTTAACCATTTCTATTGCTTCTTCTCCATCCTTAGCCCGCAAAATGGTAATTTGCAGATTTTCAATAATTTCTTTCAAAAACAAAAAATTTATTTCTTCATCTTCAGCAATCAAAATTGTTGGATTTCCTGAAATATAAGGTTTTATATATATTTCCATTCCACTGCTATCAGGTACCGGGTCGTTTTTTACTTTTCGATAAGGGATTGTCAGAAAAAAAGTAGAACCCACCTCTTCTTCAGATTCCAGCCAAAGTTTGCCATTTAATATTTTGGCATAAGCTTTACTTATAGATAATCCCAATCCTGTACCCCCATATCTTCGGGTTGAAGTTAATTCCAACTGTCTGAATTGTTCAAATATTTTCTCGTGATAATTTTTTTCAATGCCTATACCGGAATCTTCCACATAGAAAGTTAAATCTTCGCTTTCTTGCGCATAACCAAACCTTATATAACCCTGATGTGTAAATTTTAATGCATTTGCTATCAAATTGTTAAGGATTTGATGCAACTTTAAATCATCAACCATAATATGGGCTTCTTTATTCTCCAATGGAAGGTTCAGGTACATATTGATTCCTTTTTTCCAAGCTTGAGGTTTGAAGAATGAAAACAATTCTGACATTAAGCGGTTTAGATTTGTTTTGTTTTCATTTGCTTTAACCAAACCTGTTTCTATTTTTGAAATATCAAGTATATCATTAACTATATTCAGGAGTTGATTACTGCTATTTACTATTACATTGGTATAAAAGCTTCGTCTGTCATCAGAAAGATCCTGTCTGTTGAGCATTTCAGAAAAACCAATAATCCCGTTCATTGGTGTTCTGATTTCATGCGACATATTTTGCAGAAATGAAGTTTTCAGTTTATTACTTTCTTCGGCTTTTTCTTTAGCCTCTTTTAAGTCAATCTCCATGCGTTTTCGCTCAGTAATATCATCGAGTGTCAACAGTATAGTAGTTGGTTCCATACTTTTCATTAAAGTGGTTGAAACCAGCAAAAACCGTTCTATAGGTTGATTGTTTTCTAACAGGTTTAGTTTAACTTCAATCTTGTGCCTGTTTTCCTTTGTCTCAAAAGTTTCTGATATCGTTTTTTTCAGTTCGCAATTAACGCAGTTTATAGAGTTTCCACAACCTTTTTCCAATTGAAACGAATTTATGCAGTTAAGGGCATCACCAAGTAATTTATTCAACGAAAATGATTTTGACGGACCTGATGTTCCTTCGGCATTTCTGTTTGCTTTTAGAATTTTTCTGTCTGAATTGAGCAGAATCATTATCATAGGGGCATTTTCAAAAATAGTTGATAACTGCTCCTCACTTTCTGACAATGCCTGCTCATAGGCCTTTTGCGTACTTATATCCTGCAAAGTACCTATCATGGTTATAATTATTCCATTTCTGCGCTGAAACTCTTTTTCTTTACCTGCAAACCATTTCCAGTCTCCGTTTTTTGCCAGCAAGCGATAAGTAAATTCAAAAACATAATCCTTCCCGGCACTTCTAATCGTATTATAAGCCGAGTCAAATTGCTGAACATCATCAGGATGGATTAATTTTTGGATAATTTCTGTACTGGAATCTGGAAGTTCTTGAGATGAATAACCAAGAATTTTTCTTAAATCCTTGTTGATATAAATATTTGCAGATTTTTCAACTTCATAAATGTAAATAATATCCGGAGATTGTTCGGTTATTCTTTGAATAAATAACTGGTGCTCAATTAATTCTCGTTCTTTTTCTTTCCTTTCACTTATGTCTTTTATCGAAACTGCTCTGGCTTTTTTACCATCGTGTAAAATGTTGCCTCCATGAATTTCAATAGGTATTATTTCTCCGTTTTTTTTGAAGGCGTTTATTTCGTAGGGTAGTTCATAATTATCCAGAACTTTATTATATATCATTTCCCTATCTTCAGGCGTGCTAATTAATTCAATAACATTTTGACCTATTAATTCAAAGGGTTTGTATCCAAAAATACGCGCAAAAGTCTCATTCATATCTAATGCTATTCCATTTTGATGTATCAAAATACCCTCAATGGAAAGATCAGACAACAATTTATACCTGCGTTCACTATTTAAAATCTTCTGTTCAGATATTTTTCTTGAAGAAATATCATTGCCAAATCCAAAAAAATAATTCTTTTTATTATTTCCAAAATATTTGCCTAAAAATTCATAAGGTATTTTTTTATTATTTTTTAATTTTAAGTTTGCTTCAATCAAAACCTCATGCTTTTCAATGAGTTTATTTATGGCTACTAATATTTTAGCATGCTCGTTAGTGTCGAAAAAATCAAGTAAATATTTGTTATTTAATTCTTTGGAACTATATCCTGTAAACTTCTCCAGATTTTTATTCCATTGGACTAGCTTTACAATGGTATCACTCTCTATTTCAAATAGATAAAATAAACCTGGAAAGCTATCTACCACTTTCTCAGATAAGCTTTTTACCTGGATTAAATCGGAATCGTCCTTTTTATAGTCAGTAATATCAAGAAAATGAATAATAAAATTATTTTCAAAGGGGCTTACTAAAATATTGACATCTAGTGTTTTATCACTTTTTGTTTTACACTTATATCTTCCAAAAGATTGATTTTCCTTACTAAGATCCATATCGCGCAGGCGTTTAATAAAATCTTGCTCAATGGCAGCGGCTGTATCATCTTCAAGAAAAACCTTTTCGAACCAAGATCTCATATTTGGAATTTCATCTATGCTGAAACCAAATAGTTGAACAAAAAACTTATTTAAAAAAAGAAAATTACATTCTGAGTCAATTATGCTTAGGGCAAATGGGATACTATTGATTGTTGATTTACAGAGAGCATCCCCCATAATAAATCGGTTCATTTCGGTTTGTTTTAGAACACAATTTAAACATTATTTTTAAACATCAAAATAATATTTTTTAAATGGATAGATTTAACCTACCTATATAAATTATTTTAATACAAATAATTGAATTAAAATATTTTATTTATTCTTCAAGATATTAAATTGTTTAACAAGAATAAGTATTTTGATATTATTTATTCTTTGCTATACATAAATATCAGACTTAGTTTCTAAAAATTGAACGCCAATTATACAATCTAAATTTTTAATTAAAAGTAAAATTCGATTTTTTAATTGACTACTTTTAAACTTTAAGTTATATTTTAAAGGCTTTCAGGCCATTAATGATAATAATGTTGAACAATACCTCATATATAATTGTTTAGTTAGTTAAAATAATATTTAACTTTATAATTGGAACAACTAAAAAATCAATGCTTAGAGAACATCTTTCATATGATGACTTGCTGAAGGAGAATGCAAAACTAAAACAGCAATTATCTGAATTAGAGGCTATTGACCATTTGAAGGAATTGGTCGAAAAGAACGCTCAGCTCAATGAATACAATGAGGAGCTTAAACAGACTTTTGAACAAATAAAAGTTAATCAGCGAAAACTTGAAGAAAGCGAGAACAGATTTAAACTGCTCGAAAATAATATCTCAGACGTAATTTGGATGCTTGACCTTCATGGCAGCTATAGCTTTATAAGCAGCTCTGCTGTGGGAATGTTTGGATATTTGGAAAATGAGATTACTGATCTTAAAATCAACGACTTATTGACTGAAGAGAGCTATGAAAAATACCAATCAAAATTATCAGACATTCTTGAAAAGGAAGAGAAAAGTGAGATAACCGGGAGTTTTTCGTTAATTCTGGAACATAAAAAAAAGAATGGAAAGCTATTTTGGGCCGAAATATCTGCCAACCCCATGCGAAATAAACAGGGTAAATTTATTGGTTTAGCTGGTATATCAAGAGATATTTCGGAAAGGATGAAAGCCGAAAACGAGATCCGTAAACTTTCAGAAGTTATTGAACAAAGTCCAACATCTATTGTTATTACAGATTTAAATGGACAAATAAATTATGTAAATTCAACATTTTGTAGGGTAACAGGCTATGCTCCTGAAGAAGTGATTGGGAAAAATCCAAAGATTTTAAAATCGGGAATGACTTCAGATAGTGTTTATGAAGATCTTTGGGCTGCAATTTACAGAGGTGAAGTATGGAGGGGTGAATTTATTAACCGGAAAAAAAATGGTGAAACCTATTGGGAAAGGGCTATCATTGCACCAATTAAGAATCATTTAAACCAGGTAACGAATTACGTAGCTATTAAAGAAAATATTACTGCTCAAAAATTAGCGGAGCAAGAGTTGATAGATAGCCAACAACGTTACAAATTATTATCCGATATCAGCCCTGAAGGCTTAATAATTCATGAAAATGGTTTAATACTGGATGTTAGCAGTTCAGTTAGTAAAATTACAGGCTTTGATATTGATGAATTGCTTGGAAATCAACCAGTTGAAAAATAACAGGATCACCGTCGGATTGCCACTCAT
>JARGGF010000052.1 GCA_029210905.1 Bacteroidales bacterium
AACTTCCTTACATATATCCAGTGGCCTAAGGATTACAGGTCGGGAGAAATCATTATTGGAATATTGGGTACAAATGAAGGTATTGAAAAAGAACTGAAAGCTATTGCTAATGATAAAAAAATAGGCACCAGATCGATAACCATAAAGCCTTTTAGCCATTTGGGACAATTTTCGAAATGTCATGTGCTTTTTATTCCTTCAAGACAAAGTGCACAGATTGCAATTGCTGCAAAAAAACTGGGAGGAACCGGAACTTTGCTTATTTCAAGCTCAGTAAATGGTATATCAGACGGTGCGGATATTAACTTTGCAGTAGTAAACAATAAACTAGGCTTTGAGCTTAAACCTGATAATGCAACTAAAAAGAACATTGGTATTAGCTCAAGCCTAAAAAGGTTGGCTACCAAAGTTTACGAATAGTCTTTTTTTTAAGCATACGTGATTTTCATCATCAAATAAAAGGAAAATGAAATTATCAATAAGGGCTAAACTAATACTAAGTTCCGGAATTATTATTCTGGCAGTTGTAGTGAGTTTTATATACATTGTTGCTTCACTTAACAGTAGCAAAATTGCCTCAGAAAAGAACATTGAAATATATGCTCCTTCAGAAGCATTGGTATCTGAACTTATTGCCATGATAAATGAATCCAAAATGCTCGCTAAAAACTGGGTATATGCAGAGCAAATTGCAGATACTGACGATAAAAATAAATTCAAAGCCATTCAGGAGACAGATTTTCTGGCATTAAAGAAAAAAATTGACGCCAAAATGGTTTTTTGGGATGAAAAAAGTAAAGAAATTTATAAAAATAGTTGTACTGCAATCACTGATACCTTATTTCCCCTTCATACGCAAATAATGGAGACCTTAAACAGCATTGGAAGTTATGAAGACCCTATGATTGCATTCATTATTAATCCAATGATGCAACAGGATGGTGATTTAATAATTGCGACCAACAATATTCTTAAGAAATTAGAAAAATTGCAGGAAAATATTACCAAACTTAGTTTAGATGGATATAATCAAACTAAACATTCTTTTGGCAGATTGCAGCTAATTCTTATTCTTCTTGGCCTATTATTAGTAACAGTTTCTGCAGTCTCGGCCCTAGTAGTATTGCAAAATATTGTTAAACCTATTAGAAAAATAAGGGATGATATTCTTGAAAAAAGCCACGGGAATTTCAAACCAACTAAGGATATTTTTAATGAAGATGAAATTGGAGAAATGGCCAATGCACTAAAATTAATGACGTCAAATATTATTGGTATCGTTGAAAATATTAACAATACTTCGAATGATTTAGTTAAAAGCAGTACAAAGGTAAACCATGCTTCCGAAACCATTTCAAATGGCGCAAACATACAAGCCTCCAGCACTGAGGAAGTTTCAGCCTCAATGGAAGAGATGAATTCCAGTATTAGTCAAAACAGGAACAATGCTCATTCCACTGAACAAATAGCGCTTAAGGTTGCCAATGATGTAAGCAAGATTAATACTTTTGTTAATGAAACAACTCAGGCCATGCAGGAGATTACTAATAAAATCTCAATTATAGGTGATATTGCATTTCAAACAAATATTCTTGCTCTAAACGCAGCAGTGGAAGCAGCCAGAGCCGGAGAAAATGGAAAGGGATTCGCAGTAGTGGCCAGTGAAGTAAGGAAACTTGCTGAACGCAGTAAGTTAGCTGCCGATGAAATAAATGAAGTCTCTAACAAAGGAGTTAATATTGCAGAAAAAGCGGCTCATGAGATTTCAGGAATTGTGCCTGAGATAAATAAAACGGCTTCGCTTGTACAGGATATTTCGGCTGCCAGCATTCAGCAAGATTTAGGAGCAGAACAAATCAATCAGGTAATTCAGCAGCTGAACAATATTGCACAGCAAAATGCTTCTTCTGCATCAGATCTTGCATATAGCTCAAAAGATTTAAATGCACATGGCAATAAATTATTAAAAGCCATATCTTTCTTTAAAATTGGCAATTAACATTTAGATTTTTTGGCCTTTTAAAAGAAGCTAAAAAACAGGGTAATCGCATTTAAAAGTTGAACTGTATTTTTTAAATCGTCAATTGACTCACCCCCGGCTCACTTTGTGAGCCACCCCCTCTCTACTTACGTAAAGAGGGGGAAATAAAAAAAACGGCGTTGATTTATTTTGCAAAAGGGCTTTGCAAAGCAAATATATATATTAAAATCCTCCATCGTTTACCCAAAGCTTGCCCCCTCTTTGTGCCAACAGAGAGGGGGGGTGTTTTGCGCAGCAAGACGGGGGCGAGTTAATTAAGGTAGAGTTACAAAATTTTTTAGATGCAATGCCACCGTGCCTAAAAAATATTTTGCACATAACAAACAAATGCTTATTTTCGCAGTCCGATTCTAAATGCCCAGGTGGCGGAATTGGTAGACGCGCTGGTCTCAAACACCAGTTCCTTCACGGGAGTGCCGGTTCGACCCCGGCCCTGGGTACAAAAGTCCTGAACATATTTGTTCAGGACTTTTTTTATTTGTTCTTTTGTCACAGCATTAATTGGCTAAAATTATCGTTTTTTGCTACCATAATAAATATTCGTTTTTTATTTTTTGATTTATAATGTTTTAGAACTAACAGATGAACCCAATTTTAGTATTTACTGTAATTGCTTCCTATTTTTCTCTTTTACTCATCATATCATACTTGAGCTCCAGAAAATCTGATACTGCTACCTTTTTTACAGGAAACAAGCAATCGCCCTGGTATATGGTGGCATTTGGAATGATTGGTGCTACTTTATCAGGTGTAACCTTTATTTCGGTTCCGGGAGAGGTTGGGAACAGCAGTTTTTACTATTTTCAGATGATAATTGGCTATTTACTAGGCTATTTTGTTATTGCAACAGTATTGTTACCAATCTATTATAAGCTAAATCTTGTATCAATATACACCTACCTTGAAAAGCGGTTTGGAAATTCATCATACAAAACTGGTGCAGGATTTTTTCTTTTGTCCAGAGTAATTGGGGCATCTTTCCGTTTATTTTTGGTAGCTACTGTTTTGCAACTTGCTTTTTTTGACAGTTTTAATATCCCTTTTGAAATAACAGTAATTGTAACGCTTTTGCTTATCTGGCTTTACACTTATAGGGCAGGTATAAAAACAATTGTTTGGACGGATACCCTGCAAACATTCTTTATGCTATTTGCTGTAATTATTAGCATTTATCTGATTAGCAGCCATATGGGATTGTCATTTACAGGACTTTTGTCAGAAGTTCAGACAAGTAATTACTCTACAATTTTCGACTGGGAATGGCATTCTGACCGCAATTTTTTCAAACAGTTTTTTGCAGGAGCGTTTTTAGCAATCGTTATGACTGGTTTAGATCAGGATATGATGCAAAAAAACCTTACTTGCAGAAATCTTAAGGATGCCCAAAAAAATATGTTATGGTTTAGCCTGACGCTTGTTCCTGTAAATTTATTATTCCTTTCGCTGGGCACTCTGTTGTATGCTTTTGTTGCCAAAACCGGACTAACATTTAGTGGAGCAGAGAGTTTTCATTTTAGCACTGAAACTGCAAATTTCATTCATACAGATAAACTTTATCCGGAACTGGCCATTAACCATTTTGGAACAGCTGCAGGTATTACATTTCTTTTGGGAATTATTGCTGCTGCTTTTTCAAGTGCAGACTCGGCACTAACAGCATTAACCACCTCATTTACAGTAGATATATTAGGGATTGATGTTTATAAAGAATCAAAAAATACTCAAGTCAAAAAACGATATATCCATTTAGGTTTTTCTATAGTTATTTTCATTGTAATTTTAATATTTAAATGGATTAATAATGATAGTGTAATCAATATGGTTTTTAAAGTAGCAGGATACACATACGGCCCGCTACTTGGGTTGTATGCTTTTGGTTTATTCACTAAATTCCAGGTGAAAGATAAATTTGTGCCAATCATTGCAATAGCATCACCCATAATTACTTATACTATAAACAATTATTCCGAGGAAATCCTGGGAGGCTATAAATTTGGATTTGAGTTACTGCTTCTTAATGGTATCATAATGTTCCTGGGCTTGTTTTTGATTAGGAGAAAGTAAAAAAAACGGTTTATAAATAGAATCAACCCAATATTGCACCTAATAATCAAAATATTATAGAATGGCATCAGGAATTAACACCCTGATAGTTGTTCCGGTTTGCTTGGCATCTGCATCATCTGAAGATACAGTTTCTATTACCACTTCGCCACCCATTAGACCAACCAGTCCCTTAACTAATGAGAGACCTAATCCCATACCCGAATATAGTTTATTGGCCTCATCTTCAATTTTTCTAAAACTATCGAAAACGAATTCCAATTTCTCCTTTTTAATACCTACGCCAGTATCAACAACAAAAACCTCAATATCTTTTGAGTTTTTTATTTGTTTAAAACCAAATTCAATATAACCTGCATCAGTGTATTTAATCGAATTATCTACCATCTGGTAAATAATTTTCGAAAAACGATTATAATCTACATTTAGCTTAATATCCTTATTATCAGGCAATATCAGACGCAAATTAATAAAAGATTTTTTTTCGTTTTTTAGCTTTAAGCTTAATTTTTCATGCATTAAACTAAACATCCTGAGTGGGTCAAATTTTACTTTTTTCAGCTGTAGACTGTTTGTTTGAATGCGGGATAAATCAACAATATTATCTATTAAATCCAGCAGATTATCTGTATGGTTAGTTATTATTTCTGCATAATAATCATATAACTTATCTTCAGGATCAATATCCATTAGTAGACTCGAAAAGCCGGATATTGCATTCATAGGTGTTCTGATTTCGTGAGAGAAATCTTTTAAAAAGGCTGTCTTTAACTGATCTGCTTTCTCAGCTTTTAAAGTTGCTTCTTTCAATTCATGGGTTCTTTCGTCTATTATCTGTTCAAGATTTTCTTTATGAAGATTTAAATCCTCATTTTGTTTGGTAATTATCCTATTTTTAGCTTCGAGTAGTGCATTATATTCAAGGATCTTTTTATTTTGATCAGAAATTTGTTCGTGTATTGATTCTATTTCTTTGTTTTGCTTTTTCAGTTCCCTGTTTTTAGAATATACTAGCTCCGTTTGTTCCTGAAAACGTTTTTCAAGTTCGTATTTTTGATTGCTTTTTAAACTTTCTTTCTGTTTTAAAAGCTCCTTTTCACCGCTAATAGCCAATAATTTTTTTTCTTTATAAAAATTGATTTTGTTTCCTACTGCCAGGGAAAGTAAAATTATTTCGAAGGCGGAACCAATCTGAATGGTGTTTGAGGTGAGTTCATTCGTTGGGATAAAATTTAAAGATTGCATAGTTTGCACTGCAATCCCAATAAGGTATAAGAGCCAGGCATACAGAAAGGTATAAGCAGGCTTGAATCCAATTTTTACTAACTTGATGGCACTGACAACAATCAAAAGCATAGCTGCAAAACCAACGTAATTTAGCAACTTTCCTGCAAGATAAGAAGATATTAAAATATCAACAGCACTTATTAAGATTAGTGCCAGCATGATAAGAAGAATCAGTTTGTGTACTATGGGGAGATTTTTCCGGGTATTTAAAAAATTAGAAACAAATAATAAGGATAAAATGAATCCTAGTGCCATGACTGTAATAAAATAAGAATTAATTTCAGGCAGTCCGCTCCAGAGAAATTCAATTCCAAAACCACTCACATACAAGAAAAATAAACCCGAATTGATTAAATGCAGTAAATAAAACAAGTAGACATTTTCCCTACTTGTAAAAAAAAGGAATAAATTATAGATAAAAATCATTACAACTAAACCAGCATAAATTCCCTGTATGGTATCCGTTTTTTTTGTTTTAAAAAATATTGATTTAAATGAGCCTAACTGAGCCTTTATAAATAAACGGGTTTTCGATTTCACTTTTAACAAATAGTAGTCCGCAGCTGGGTCAAGCCTGAAAGTGTAGTTATTTGATTTAAAGGCTTTATTTTTGCTGTTTACATAAAAACTTCCTTCAACTATACTATCAATTCTATTTGAAAATACCTGATATAATATTACTTCGTTTAATATAGGAGGAGAAATTTCTAAAAAACAATCTTCATCAGTGGTGTTTTTCAGTTTAAACCTACACCAAATTGAAGATTTAGTAAATGAATAGGAAGGAATATCCTGTGTGGTTTTATTAAATTTAAATTTTGGGTTATTTATAATTTCATTAACAGAATAATTTGCAGTTTTGTCCTCAAATATTTCCATCTTTGAAGAAATTGAGAGGGTCGCATTACTATTATGATAATTTATCACTGACTGGCACTTTCCATTCTCGTGTAAAAAAATCATTAATAACAATGTAATTAAGAAATACAGGTAACTCCTGTTCATGATTATCTCCTGGTGAATGTATGAAAATTAAAAAAATAATGCTTGGTAAAATTAATGCTTTTCGCCAAAATACATCTATTTTTTAAGCAAATGCATGAATATGTTAATATATTAATAATAAATATTCCATTTAAATTTTAATATTAAGGCAGGGCATACTAATTTTGAGCCTTACATTGAAAAAAATACATCCATGAATATATTAATTATTGGTTCAGGTGGCAGAGAGCATGCACTGGCATGGAAGCTGCAAAGCAGCACAAAAGTTAGCCATATTTTTATAGCACCCGGTAATGCTGGAACAAAAAAAATTGGCACCAACCTGCCAATACAAGTCAATGATTTTGACATGATCAAACTCGCAGTGTTAGAAAACAATGTTAAAATGGTTATAGTGGGACCTGAAGATCCTTTGGTTAAAGGAATTTGTGATTTTTTTAAGTCGCAACCTGAATTAATTGATGTTAGAATAGTAGGTCCGGATAAAAATGCTTCACAACTTGAAGGAAGCAAAGAATTTGCCAAGAATTTCATGGATAAGTATCATATTCCTACTGCCAGGTATCAGAGCTTTACTAAAAAAAATATTGAAGAAGCCTACCACTTTATGAAAAAGCTTAAGGCTCCTTATGTTTTAAAAGCTGACGGACTGGCAGCCGGAAAGGGTGTTTTGATTATTGATGATATTGAGGAAGCGAAAAAAGAACTTGCTGAAATGCTTGGTGGTAAATTTGGGGATGCTAGCCAAAAGGTTGTGATTGAAGAATTTATGAAAGGAATTGAGCTTTCTGTTTTTGTTTTAACTGACAGTAAAAATTATAAAATATTGCCCGAAGCCAAAGATTATAAAAGGATTGGAGAGGGTGATACGGGGCTTAATACCGGAGGAATGGGCGCAGTATCACCTGTTAGTTTTGCCGATGCATCCTTTATGAAAAAGGTTGAGGAAAAAATAATTAAACCTACTATTGAAGGGATCAAAAAAGAGAACATGGACTATAAAGGTTTTATTTTTCTGGGCCTGATAAAAGTGGGTGATGAACCATTTGTGATAGAGTACAATGTAAGAATGGGCGATCCTGAAACAGAGGTAGTGATTCCAAGGATAAAAGGTGATCTTTTTGAATTGCTATGGTCATTATCTGACAAAAAATTAAATGAATTTGAGGTTGAATTTGATAAACGAACAGCAACTACGGTAGTTTTGGTTTCAAAAGGTTATCCTGGTAGTTATGAAAAAGGTAAGGAGATTACAGTTGCAGAAGAATCTGAAGATATTATTGTTTTTCATGCAGGCACAAAGGTTTCAGACAATAAAATTGTTACAAACGGGGGGCGGGTTTTGGCTGTTACTTCTCTGGGACAATCCATGCAAAAATCTTTGGAAAATTCATACTACATGGTTGATAATATTTCTTTCGAGGGCAAAAATTTTAGAAAAGATATAGGATTTGATTTATAAACTGAAACACTTTGATTTTAATTAGACAAATAAAAAGGTATCATCCTGCCAATTTCCTTATTTTAATAATAATAGGCCTGCTGGCCTGGTTTGGGACATTTTTATCCAAAGATACAGCAGGAATTTACTTCGATCCTGATCCTATGCCTATCTATCGGTGGATATATTCGGGAATTGGTGGCCCAAACCTGGCACTATTATGCAAAATATTAGGCTTTGTTATGGTGATACTACAGGCCATACTTCTTAACAGCATTACAAATCAATCTAATCTGTTGGGATTTAGATCCTATTTACCGGGTTTGTTCTTTGTGATTATAACGGCAAATTTTCAAGAGTTTCAAATGCTTCACCCCATACTTTTTGCCAATTTGTTTTTTTTGATAGCATGGGAAAGAATATCAAACATTATAGAAAAATCGAACGCTGTAACTGCCTATTTTAATTCTGCTTTTTTCATTGGAATTGCTTCACTCTTTTATCCAAATTATGCCTACTTCCTGCTAATTATTGCACTTAGCACCTCCTTAAACAGAATCAGCCATTTAAGAGAATTTACTATGATTGCGCTGGGCTTTATAACAGTCTGGTATTTCTATTTAACCATTTATTTCATTTTTTATAATGAGTTTGCGTTTTCAGGTATTGATCTGAATTTCTCATTTGGATTAGATGCCTTAAAATCATTAAAACCGGAACAGCTATTTTTCTTAAGTTACGTTGGATTTTTATTGTCCCTGGCTAGTTTTAATTTAAGTCTTTATATGTCAAATGTGAAAATTCAAATTCGTAGGAACTTAAAATTTTTGTTTAGCTGGTTTTTGGCTGGTTTCCTTCTTTTTATTTTCACACAATCAGGCATTGAAATTATATATGTTATTGCCGCGCCAATATCCATGCTGTTTGCAATTTTTTTCTTAAATATTAAGAACAAATGGTTGTCTGAACTTGCATGGTTTATAATCATTGGTCTCACTTTGATAAACCAATTTTTCACAGGACTTTTATGATCTATAAATAAGTCATGTTTTTGCATCCTCAATTTTTTATTTAATTTTGATAAGTAATACGATTTGAAATTCATTCTTATTTTAATTTTATGTCCCCAAAATGAAATTTGGAATAGTCCGGTTTCCTGAGTCTACTTGCTATTTTGATACAAGGTATGTTCTTTCTGAAATCCTTGAGCAAGAGGTTTATGAAGTATGGCACCAGGACACCAAAATTAACAAGATAGATGCTTTAATCATTCCCGGAGGAAGTTTTGACATTGGAACAAGAAAAAAAAGTCCTATAATTTCGGAAATTAGAAAATTTGCCAAAATTGGAGGGTTTGTGTTGGCTACGGGATTTGGTTTTGAGCTTTTATGCAAAATTGGCTTACTGCCCGGTGAGCTGCAATTAAATGAAAATCAGAAATTTTGTAGTAAAAACATTTTTATCAAACCCAAGCACACATATTCCGCCCTAACTGCTCTGCAAGATTCAAATTTTGCCTATAAAATACCTATTGCTGAGAAATATGGCAAATTTGAAGCATCAGATAAAATCATTAAAGAGATGCGTGAAAATGAGCAGATATTATTTCAATATTGCACTGAAGACGGACATTTGACAGAACATGCAAATCCAACAGGTTCAAGGGCAAATATTGCGGGAATATGTAATGCTGCAAAAAATGTTTATGGAATGGTGCCGCTTCCCGAAAGGGCTGCAGATGATGAACTCGGAAATACTGATGGAAGCCTTATTTTTGAATCAATTATAGCTTATCTAAAGTAAGATAGTTGCAAAAAACCTGAACAGGTTAAGCAAATTTATTCACAGCCAAATATTTTAAAAATTATTTATCTCCAATAAAAGAATTTATTTACTTTTACAGGCTTCAAAAACCTTGGTAACTTTGTAAAAAATATTTTTTTTATCAATGCAAGTAACTAGCTCCCATTTGTTTATACGAAGAACACCTTATACTATTCTATTATTACGGATTAGTATTGTAATGTTATTATTTACTGCCAGCAGAATTATTTTTTTCTTACTTAACAGAGGTACTTTCGAACAAATTGATTTCACATATTTTATAACCCTTTCAATAGCTGGTCTGCGCTTTGACTTAACTGCACTACTATACTTCAATGTAGTATATATCTTGCTGATGGCAATTCCGCACAAACTCCATCATAAACGGTTCTTCATTAAATATACAAATCTTTTATTTTATATAACCAACGGTATTGCTTTATTTATTAATTCCATTGATTTTGTTTATTACCGGTTTACAAGTCGTCGTACTACTTTAATGGTATTTGAGGAATTCAGTAACGAGCAAAACTATGCGCAGTTGTTGTACCACTTTGCAATAGATTATTTCTATGTACTTTTAATCTATATTGCACTGATGTTTATCCTTGTTTATGCTACCAAAAAACAAGTTGTTTACCGATCAAAACATTCTGCACTAAAATATTTATTGATAAATACCCCTATAATGCTGGTGATATTGACTTTAACCGTAATTGGCGCTCGAGGTGGTTTGCCACCAAAACAGGACTTCCCACTGAACCCAAGCGATGCCAGCCAATACACCAGGCAACCGAAAGATGTGGCAATCGTATTAAATTCAGCTTTTACCATGTTGCTTTCGGCAGACAAGCCCAAGCTTGAGAAGCAAAACTATTATCATTCAAAAAAGAACCTGGAAGCAATATACTCCCCGATACATTACGCTGATTCCAGCAGGACAAAGCAACGATTAAATGTATTTATCATAATGGTAGAAAGTCTTGGGCGTGAACCTATTGGCTTTTATAACCCAGAACTTGAAAATGGAAATTATACAGGGTACACACCTTTTCTCGATTCCTTGTGCCAACAATCGCTCGTTTTTAAGAATTCTTATGCGAACAGCCGAATTTCAATTGAAGGCTCTCCAGCAGTGATTGCAAGCATACCATCAATTCAGGAATCATATACGGTTTCACAATATTGGGAAAATGGAATTATGAGCCTTGCCAGCTGCTTAAAAAAAACTGGTTATCAATCAACGTATTTTCATGGTGCACCCAACGGATCGCTGGGATTAAATTCATTTGCAAAAGCTGCCGGATTTGATAATTATGTCGGCAAAAAAGAATATAATAATGATGCCGATTATGATGGTGTTTGGGGCATTTGGGATCACAAGTTTTTACCTTTTGCCGCATCATCGACACGGGAAGATCAACAGCCTTTTTTTAACTTTATTTTTACAGTATCCTCACATCATCCTTTTAAAATTCCTGATTCACTCCAGGATGAGTTTAAAGAAGGCAGCGAAAATATTCACAGAAGCATCTCATATACAGACTATTCTTTAAAAGAATTTTTCAAAGTAGCTTCGGAAAAGCCCTGGTTCGACAGCACTATATTTGTTATTACTGGTGACCATACTTGTATGGCGCATTATCCTAAATTCAAAACAGATATAGGTATATACACTGTTCCAATTATATTCTACCTGCCGGGTAAAAATATCAAAGGTATAAATCTAAAAACTGCACAGCAGATTGATATTATGCCAACAATATTAAATTATCTTGGATATCCTGAACCTTATTTTGCATTTGGTCAGGATTTATTTGAAGAAAATCCGAATAAATTTGCAATTAGCTATGTAGGTAATTCTTACCAGATCCTTCAAAATGACTGGGTTTTACAATTTGATTTAAAAAAATCAATAAAAATGGTTTGTTTATTTTTCTACAGAAATATTAGTTTATTACAGTTCCTTTGGCTCCCCACCAATAAAAAGCATTCATTTTTAACCGACCTGTTTTTACCGTAGGATCTTCT
>JARGGF010000530.1 GCA_029210905.1 Bacteroidales bacterium
CTCGTGCTTGCCCCTGCCCAGTTCACGGTAATATTTTGGATAGGCCATGTGGTCGAGTAGGGCATCTTTATCCTCTTTAAAATTGCTTTCTATCAATGTTCTTAACAAGCGTGTTTTCTCAAAAGCCGTTTTGGTTAAGCCTTTAATGTTAACTGTGGCTTTTTTAAGGGTGCCGTTTTTATCCATGGCCAGTAAAGCTGCCATAGCATTATCTACATCGGTTTCAAAAGCACTTAGGTTTTCCACGGTGATGTCTGGCTGAAAGCCTGATAATGTTGTTATCTCTTCTTTTGCGTTGCGGAAAAATCCTATTGATAATTTTGTATCATCTCCAAAACGTAATTTGCCACCAAACAAAGTCCGTAAATAACTCGAGTTTTTATTAACATCGTAAGGCGCTGTATGGTAAATAGAAGGATCTGGTGCATTATCATCTAATTAAAATTTCGTATTTTTTATACCTGCTCCAAAATATAATATTTTCTTAAAAGGACTCCATTCAACACCTCCTCCATATCCAAATTCGCTCCCTTTGCCAGACAAGCCCCCCAAAACACCTCCAGCATTGCTTTCTGCATAGATCCCCCCATTTTTCTCCATCCATTATCAAATTCCAGCATTGTGATGATAAATATAAAGGAAAGGTTAACCCGATGGTTGCAATAAGAATAAGTTTCATTATGTTGTTTTTGAATAAAGATAAAAAAAATCAACTTCAAAAAAAACATGAACTGGGGAGGTAAGATGTTTGATCAGCCAGGGAATAAACTTCTGATATTATGAGTCTGGCATACACAATTGCTAATACTAAACCTTCAGGCATTGTTGCTTTTTGAGGAAAAGTAAGTTGAAAAGATCATATGAAAAATTCGCAAGTTTCTATGGAGCAGACTGCCATACCTGGAAAAATTGCGACTAAAAACAATAGCTTTTAGCATGCTGAAGATGACAATATCCGGGCGGTACTTTATTCCACCTTAAGACCTATGAGCACCACATCATCAAGTTGATCAGTTTCTCCTTTCCATTCTGAAAAATATTGCATAAGAATTTCGTGCTGTTCAGAAAAATTATGTTCCTGAATTGACAGCAACTTGTTTTTTAATCCAATGGCTTTTAATTTTTTACCATCCGGACCTCCAAATTGATCCATATATCCATCCGAAAACATGTAAATTGCATCCCCTTTTTTTAATGTGAAGGATTGTGTGCCAAATGGTTTCATTTTAATGTGCATTCCAACAGGTTGTTTTTCCCCTTTCATTTCTATGATTTGCCCGTTTCTAATTATCCAGACCGGGTTGTAGGCACCTGCATATTTTAAGGTATGATTTTGAAAACAGCATAAGGCAATATCCATACCATCCTTAACATCTTTTTCCGATTGAGAAAGTTCTTCTATAACAATTTCCCTGGTCTTATTCAGAATCTCTCCCGGTTCGTATAACTTAAATTCCTGCATGGCCCGGGTAAGTGCGTGATTGCATATAACGCTAACTATTGCGCCTGGAACACCATGTCCTGTACAATCTGCAGCAGCTACATAGGCGCCATGCTCAGTTTCCTGTAGTAAATAAAAATCACCTGCTACCAAATCCCTGGGCTGGTATAAAACGAAAGACTCTTTAAATAATTTTCGGATCGAATTTAATGGCGGGAATATTGCTTCCTGGATATGTTTTGCATACGCAATACTGTCTTTAATGTCTTTATGTGCCTTTTCGATAACATTTTTTTGTCGCTGTACTTCATCTCGCTGGTTCTTAATCTGAACGGTGGCTTTTTCAACTTCCTTTTCAAGTTCTTCCTTTCTTTTTTTCAATTTACTGGTTCTCCAACGGGCATAAGAAAACATGATTAACAGTATGGCTAATACATAGCCGATTCTAGCAGGCCAGGTATTATACCAGGGAGGATAAACTTTTAATGAATACTTTACAGGTTCAGACCAGGCACCAAATGCGCTTTTAGCTTTTACTTTGAATGTGTAATTTCTTCCTGGAAGTCCTTTATAGTCTGCCATAATTTCTTTTGACGGCCTACTCCATACATCATCAAATCCTTCAAGTTGGTAGCTATAATAAATATCATCAGGGTTTGACCATTCAGTTGCCACAAAATGGAAGGTTACATGGTTAAAATCCGCATCTAGTTCCAGTTCCAACGGGTATAGAAAATGCTTTGCTTGTCCGTTATTTTTAATACCTTCTGCATAATTAATTAATTTTTGACCATCCACACCATTAATATCTATACCTGTAATCTGTATTTTTGGAATATTGTCTGAAAGATCAAACTCTTTTCTTTCCAGTTTGACGACCCCCTTGCCAGTTCCCCACCAAATATCATTGTTGTTATCCAAAAAAGTACTTTTGTATAAAAACTCTCCTGATTTTAGTCCTTGTCTTATATTAAAACGTGTTTTTATGTTGTAATTACTTACTTGCAAAGAATCGTTTCCCTGATCATTATTTGATTCTTCCATATAAGCAAGGCCATTCATAGTGCCAATCCAGAATCCTCCTTCTTTGTCCTCCACAATTGAGTGAATTTCGTTACTGGGCAGACCTTGTTCAGTTGTGTAATATGCAAAATTCTGACCGTCGAAAATAGCCAGACCATTTATAGTTCCAAACCAGTAATATCCTTTACTATCCTGAATAATAGTGATAACACTGTTTGAAGGTAACCCTTCTTTTTCTGAAAAGAAGGTGAAATTTTTGCCATCGTAACGGATAGCTCCTTTTTCCCATGTGCCAAACCATATTTGGTCTTTATTATCAATAAAAATGTCGAATGTGATAAGGTCGGAAAGTCCATTTTCTATTCCATAGGTAGAAACAATATTTCCATTAAATGAATTTATCCCTGCAGCAGTTGCAAACCAGAAAGTTCCGTCTTTTTCTTGTGCCAGGTCAATTATGTTCTTGTTGGAGATTCCTTGCTTATTATCTACAACAGTCAGTTCAGGATCGTCTAGTCTGCAAACACCTCCTGTTGCGGTTCCAAACCACAGCTGATCCGACTTATCCAATAAAAATGACCAAACAAAGGTGCACGGAAGACCTTGTTGCATTGAATATTGCTCATAATTTTTCCCATCATATTTTATAATCCCTCCTTCTTCTGAACCGAACCAATAAGTTCCCTTTTTGTCCTGTAGTATGCCAAAAACCAAGTGATGGGAGCCTTCTTTAGACCTTGCGTAGTACTTGAACTTATTCCCATGAAACAGGTTTACTCCTCCTCCAAGGGTTCCTGCCCAAATATTATTGTTTTTATCGTTTAATAGCCATGTTATCCTATTGTTTGACAGGCCATTATCCTGGTTGTAGTTAGTGATTTTTTGATCAGTAATTACTGAAATTCCTTCGCGGTAACATCCTACATAAATTTGATTGGCTGACGATTCAATTGAACTTATAAAGTTGCCGGCCAGTCCAGTTTTAGCGTCGTACTGAGTTATCTTTTTCCCATCGAATTTATAGACTCCACTACCTATTGTTCCTATCCAGAGAGAGCCTGTTTCATCCCGGGTAAAACAGTTTATTCTCATATTGCTGGCTGGACTTGTTGGTTCATAGCTATAAAACTTGTTACCATCAAATTTGAATAATCCGTTTCTATATGAACCTATCCACAGTTGGTTGTTTTTACCTACATACAATGAGCTTATATATTGATTTCTTAGACCCTCACGTGGAGTAAAAAATTTGAAATAACGACCATCATATTTTATGATTCCTGAATTAGCAGTTGCAAACCAAATATTACCTTCGCCATCTTCTGTGGCATAGGTAATATGATTATCCGAAAGCCCGTTTGATTTATTATAGTTTTGAAATGTAAAGCCATCAAACTTAGAAATTCCCCCACTTTCATTGCCAAACCAGATATTTCCTTTTGAATCTGCAAAAATTAAGTTGATATAGTTGCTAAGCAATCCATTTTCAACCGTATAATGATAAAAGTTTTTACCGTCGTATTTACTGGCGCCACTGCCAAGAAGTCCCATCCAAATGTTTCCGTTAATATCTTCTGTAAGTGACATTATTTTGGAATTACTCATTCCCTGCGGAACATCCATATACTGAATGTTAATGCTGGCATCGTTTTTTATCAATGGGGCTAATCCTTTTTGTATCCGGGGTGGTTTTAATTTTACTATTTCAGGTTTAATTTCAATTGGTTTTCCCGTTATAATTTCTTTCCCATTACTGCTATTCAAATGAAACGATGTGTCTGGAAAAGATTCTTTTTGAACCAGGTTAAAACTTTCTAACTCCTTTGGCAATAGTGCTTCGTTCTGATGGCCTTCTGATTTCACTGGTTCTCCTAATTTTGAAATATCAGGTTTTGAAAATACTTCTCCTTGTTTTGGATTTTCACTTAGACTAATCGGCTTTCCGGTAATCATTGTATCTCCTAATGAATTGGTCATGGAACGAATGGTATCGCCTGAGAGTTGATTGAT
>JARGGF010000531.1 GCA_029210905.1 Bacteroidales bacterium
ATAGTAGATCAGAAAATAATGAGTTTAATCAAAAATGCGCTTTTAGCACTTGAATTCGAAGATAGGCATTCCATCAATATTCCCAAACTTTTCCTTAACTTCGTAGCAATATACCTAACTATTAAATACTTAAGAAAAATGAAAAAATTATACCTGATTTACTTTGCCATTGGGCTAATGCTCCAGTTTGGCATGCAAAAACTCAATGCACAGCAACTCATGCGTTTTCCTGATGTTTCAGGAAATTTAGTAGTGTTTGTTTCGGGCAATGATATCTGGACAGCACCAGTAGTTGGAGGCGATGCCGTTCGACTTACCATCAATGATGGAATGGAATATTTTCCAAAATTTTCACCTGATGGCAGTTTAATTGCTTTTACCGTTGATTATGATGGGAATGCAGATGTGTATGTAATAAATGCAAAAGGTGGCAACATCACTCGTGTAACCTATCATCCCGGATATGATGATGTTGTGGGATGGCATCCTGTGAAAAATAAAATAATTTTCTCTTCGGGGAGAAACAGTACCTCGCGATACACCAAATTGTTTTTGGTTTCACCTGATGGAACAGGACTAGAAGAGCTTATTATGTATGATGCTTCGCGGGGAAGTTTTTCGCCAGACGGCAAAATGATTGCCTATAATAAAACAGCGCGGGAAAACAGGACCTGGAAAAGATATAAAGGTGGGCGTGCCCAGGAAATATATATCTATAATTTTGAAACGAATGAGGAACAAAATATTACCAATTTTTTAGGTACCGACAGAGTGCCTATGTGGATTGGGAATATGATTTATTTTACGTCTGATCGTGATCGAACTCTAAATGTTTATGGCTACAATACCGAGACAAAAGTTACCGAGCAATTTACCAAACATGCTGATTATGATGCGCGACGGGCTTCTGCCGGCAAGGATAATATTGTTTATGAAAAAGGTGGGAAAATCTGGGCACTCGATCTAAAAACCAGGGAGAGTAAGGAAATTAATATCAAAATCAACCCTGACGCGCCAGAAACTCGTCCTTACATTCAAAAGCTTAATGATTATGTTCAAAGTTATGATATTTCTCCATCCGGAAAACGAGCACTTGTGGTGGCACGTGGTGAGGTATTTTCTTTGCCAATAAAAAATGGTATTACTCGGAATATCAGCGATAACTGTGGAGCCCGCGACAAAGACGCCACCTGGTCTAACGATGGAAAAAAAATAGCCTACTTTTCGGACAGAAGCGGTGAATATGAAATTTATATTCAAAATGCCGACGGAAGTGGTGAACCTGTGAGAATGACTACTCATAAAGATGGATACCGGCATACCTTGCGCTGGTCGCCCGATGATAAAAAGATTGCTTTTGCTGATCAAACATTGCGTTGTTATGTTCTGGATGTGTCAACAAAACAAATAACTGAAGTAGACCAGGCCAAGTATGAAAATGTTGATATTTCACTGAACCATAAACCAATATATGATTTTTCATGGTCGCCTGATAGCAAATACCTGGCGTATTCAAAAATGAACAAGGATTTGGTTTACCAACTTTATATCTATTCACTTGATAATAAGAAAGTATACCCTGCCAGCGATGGCTTGTTTTCTGATTTTAATCCTGTTTTTACAAAAGATGGGGCACATTTGCTTTTTGTCTCAAACCGAAGGTTCAATCCAACTTTTTGTGATATTGAATGGGAAATGGTCTATAAAGATGTAGCCGGAATTTATGCACTTACGCTTAAAAAAGATGGTGAATCGATAGTTCCTTTCAAAAATGATGAGGAATTAGTAAAGTCAAAATCAAGTAGTTCAAAAACTAACTCTTCTATTGATTTTGAGGGGATTGAAAGCAGAATTGAAGCATTGCCGCTTCCTGCTGGTAATTACCGCGATTTGGCGGTATCCTCTACAAATTTATTCTACCTAAACAGTGAAGACGGCGATTATAACAAAATGGATTACAGGGAGTTGGGCCCGAGAATAATTTATGCTTATAATTTTTTAGAACAGGAACAAAAAACGGTAACAGAGGGTGTTAATGGCTTTAAAATTTCGAACAATGGTTCAAGTATTATTTACAACAAAGGACATCAGCTTGGAATAATTGAGTTTGGTATGGAAAATGACAAGGGATCTGATCTGAATTTAGCTGACCTGAAAATGACCATTGATCCTGTTAAGGAATGGAAAGCCATTTTTAATGAAGCCTGGCGGTTGGAGCGCGATTTTTATTACGAAGCTAATATGCACGGACAAGATTGGTTAATGATGAAAGAAAAGTACGGAAAACTAATCGATCAGGCTACTTGCCGACAGGATGTACAATACATTATTGGCGAACTAATAGGCGAATTAAACACTTCGCATACCTATGTTTATGGTGGAAACGGGCAGCGCAACGCCGATAGGGTAAATATTGGCATGTTGGGCGTTGACTGGGCTGTTGATGCAACTTCAAGGCATTACCAATTTAATAAAATTCTAAAAGTAAAAGACTGGTCCAGAGAAGATTATCCTCCTTTGGCCAAGCCTGGGGTAAACATTAATGAAGGCGATTATTTGCTGGAGGTAAATGGTAAAAAGGTGACTACAGATCAGAATATTTACAGCTATTTTATTGATTTGGCCGGAAAACAAGTGAAATTGCTGGTGAATAATAAACCTAATGAATCCGGAGCACGCGAAGTGGTTGTAGAACCTGCTGGTAGTGAAGCCAGAATGCGTTACAGCGATTGGCTCGAAAACAACCGCCTGGCTGTTGATAAAGCGTCAAACGGGCAAATTGGATACATTTATTTCCCGGATACTTATGAGGGTTCAGCCATTGATTTTCCAAAATATTTCTATTCGCAAACCAAGAAAAAAGGTTTGGTGATTGATGGTAGATTTAACGGGGGAGGGCTCGATCCGGAAATTTTCTTCCAGCGCCTGCTTAAAAAACCACATGGTTATTGGACAAGGCGTTATTCTGCCGACCAACCAATTCCATTTTTGGCAGTTACTGCCCACATGGCTTGTTTGACCAATAGATATGCTGGTTCTGGTGGCGATGAGTTTCCGTACGAATTCAAATTGAACAAAATGGGCCCGGTAATTGGCACACGCACGTGGGGCGGATTGGTCTGAGTTTCTATGTTTCTGGAATTGATTGATGGTAGTGGTTTGACCGCTCCGGATTATAGAATTTACAATGAAAAAGGCGATTGGGTGGTCGAAAATGAGGGCGTTGAACCTGATATTGTGCTTGAGCAAAACTCACTAGAGCTTTCAAAAGGAATAGATACGCAGCTTATGAAAGCAGTTGAAGTTATCATGAAAAAGATTAAAGAAGAACCAAGAGAAATGCCGGTGCATAAAGCTTATCCGGTGGATCAGCCTGGTGAAAAGTAAAGTATTAATATTCAGAGAAATATAATAAGGAAAGCTGCCTTTTGGGTGGCTTTTCTTTTTATTATTTTAATGTAAGAAAAATATCGTTTAACTAATCTATTTTTTCACCTTTTTTATCAATAAAGAACCACTCCTCGCTATTCCACATTTCATGCTCATCTTCAGTCACTTTACTGCATTTGAGGCTTACTTTGGCCTGCCCGTTTTCAAAAGGATACGCACATTCATATTGAGGTGCAATTACAATTTTTCCATCTTCATCAGCATATCCTATTTTTCCGTTGTCGACAATGCGGAACATTCCATCTGAAATATAATCAGGACCGTTATCGTATACCATTACTTTAAAAAGTAACTCATCTTTCATGTTAATGCCTATAAAACCCAATTCTTTATCCAGCACAATACCATAATTTTTAATGGTATCGGTAAAACACATTTCGTATTTACCAAAAGGAATAATGGTGTCGCCATTTGTATTAAGATAAGCATATCCATTGTTTGCATCTTCAACCAAAACGAGGAAGTTTTTGGAAGGTTTGCAGGAAAGAAATATTACAATCAGAACAAGTATAGAAAATATTTTTTTCATTTCATTTCATTTTATTTTTTGTAAATATAGTAATTCTCAAAAGAAGAATTTATCAACTAATAAAAAAATCAAATAATCGGGAACATTTTCACATCTTTGCGTCTACTTTATAAAAACCATAACTTACTGGCTGATTATAAACTGAGTGGCTGACATAGAGGAAATAATAAAAGGGTGCAGGCGGTACAATATATCTGCACAAAAAATGCTGTACGAAATGTACGCCCCAAAAATGACAGGCCTATGTTTCAGGTATGTTGGTGATGCTGATACTGCAAAGGATATTGCACAAGATGGGTTTTTGAAATTATTTTCAAATATTAAACAATATAAAGGAAAAGGTTCATTCGAGGGCTGGATGAAACGGATTTTTATTAATACTGCCATATCACATTTAAGGAAAAAAAGTAAAGAAGGTAATCACATCAGGTTTGACGAGATCAATGAATTTGATGCCTCAATGTTTGAAACACATGTTTCGGATATTC
>JARGGF010000532.1 GCA_029210905.1 Bacteroidales bacterium
TGCTATCTCAAACCAACCAACAGGATTTCTTTTTTCCATCTTTTTAAAGTTTTAGTGAATGAATAAGACAAAATTATTAAGAATTATTCTAAACAACAGGGTGTAATTCCGACAACATAAGGGGTTGTTTGGGACAAATAAAACTCATAATTTTGAGGCAATAACTAATTCTTTGACAAAGTTGTAGACAAAATAGGACTCTATTTATCATTGTCATTAGTCAATAGAAATTAGTTATTGGAAAATAAAAATTGAAAGCAGTTCGTGATTTATACTTTCTCAATAGCTAAAGACAGATGTCTAATGACCTTGTTAGCTTTTTATAACTGGATTAATAAATATAAAAATGAAACATATATCAATTCTGGTTCCTAAGGGACAGGCTGTTTTAAGCAGTATTGTAGGACCTTACAAAGTTTTCAACAAAGTAAATGAATATTTGATATTGAATGGTTTGAGAAAAGATAAAATGTTTGATATTCAATTAGTTGGATTAACAAAAGAAACAATTCTCTACGATGGGGCATTTCATATTCATCCAACAAAAACCATCAACGAAATTGATAAAACAGACCTTATAATTATAGGTACCATCAACGGTGATTTAAAAACTGAAATTGCTAATAATTATGCCTTCATTCCCTGGATGCTCGAGCATCGGGTAAAAAACAAAACAGAAATAGCAAGCTTGTGTGTAAGCGCCTTTCTTTTGGCAGAAACTGGTCTGCTTGATGGTAAAGTGTGTACCACACACTGGATGTCGCAGGAGGTATTTAAACATATGTATCCAAAAGCTAAATTGCTGGCTGATAAGATTATAACCGAGGATGATGGTATTTATACCAGCGGAGGTGCGTATTCTTTTCTAAACCTTATTTTATACCTGGTGGAAAAATATTGTGGCAGAGAAGTGGCCATTTGGTGTGCAAAATTGTTTGAGGTTGAGATAAATCGCGACAATCAGGATCATTTTACCATTTTCAGAGGACAAAAGGGGCATGATGACCAAACTATCCAAAAGGCCCAACAATATATTGAGAATAATTTTGGCGAAAAAATCAGTGTTGATCATCTTGCAGAAATGTTCGCCATAAGCCGGCGCAATTTTGTCCGCAGGTTTAAAAAAGCAACCTCCAATGCTCCATTGGAATACATTCAAAGGGTGAAAATTGAAGCTGCCAAAAAAAGCCTGGAATCATCGAAAGAAAATATCAGTGAAGTGATGTATTCGGTTGGATATAACGATAATAAGGCATTTAGGAATATCTTCAGAAAGTATACAGGCCTTTCACCTTTGGAATATAGAAACAGGTATAATCGGGAAAATATTTATAATTAATTTTATATACTTGTTGTGTGTCAATATTCATTCATCAGGTTTAATGGAGATTCCATGTCTGACTGACGATTATATGTTACCTGGCGGGTTTAATAAATTTCCTTTTCTACTAAACATTAGAGCTTACCATTTTATTCAAAGTCCTGAAGGGGCTGTATCAAAACTCTGTGAAACTCTGTGTTTTCTCTGTGAGGCTCTATGTAACTAGCTGTATCATAGAGGTCTCAAAGAGTTACACTGAGCAAAAAAATGATCATTTTGTACTTTTGATACAGCCCCTGATGTAAATCGGGGTCTTATATTAAATAAACTTCGTTCAATTTTAATCAATCTTCTCATTTTAAGAATCTTAAAAAGGTGCAGAGCACCGGAAATATTTGTAGAAAAAATAATCTTTCGGGTTGTTAAGGTGCAGAGCACCGAAATATTAAAATGCAAATTGATTGAAATTGAACAATATTGCGGTGCTCTCCGCCAGTCGGACACGTGCACCTTTTTTGAATCGATCTATTCAAACCTACAAATATTGCGCAGCTTCTCCTTCATAGTATTACGGAGAAGGAGCTCTGCTGCTATGAATTAATTAATGCGTAATTGATAGATTTATAAGTGATTATACTTAATGGTGTAAAGAAAAATAAACAAATATGTTGATTTACATCACTCCACCCGAAGGGCCTCAGCAAAGCTAATGGACGATCCGTAATAGCCCAGTGCAAAATGAAATGCAGCCTCAGGTATAAATTGTGATACTTTTGCCTGGCACGGTTATATTAATATTGATTTCTCAAGCCTTTTTATTAATTTCGGGTATCCAAAATTAATTTAGCTATCATGAAAACCACTTTTCAAGTAATCACCTGTATAATAATAAGTTGCACAATAATCTTATCATGTAATGATGCCACAAAATCTGCTGAAGAGCACGAAGACTTAGATGCAATAACAGTAGATGTAATTGATAATGAATTAAATAGCGAACCAGAGACACAAGTAGTATATGAACAGGACAAAAATACAATTTCCTTTAATTCCGTTCAATGGTACACAAAATCAAAGGACGAAGATATATTTAATGGATTGAATACCAACCTAATGGCTGGTGTTATCCTAAACTATGTTAAGAAAAAACATCTGGATCCGAATACACTAAATAACACAAATAACGACTCAATCATCGTTGATCTTAATAATGGGGATTTTTCCCTTTTCCGCAGAACACCAAGTAAACTAAGCCTTTTTGATATTGAATATCAATTACTTGATGATCAAACGAGAATTGCGTCAGGCGATGAAGAAATTTCTGAAGAAGAACTAGCAAAAAGAATTAAGGAAAAAGAAAATACACTTAATCAATTTGGGGAAGCAAACCAACATCTTAGAAATATAAAAACCTATGATGTACACATTATTAAAGGATCTTTTAAGATTCTACAAGTCAAAAATAACACCATCATGCTAAAGCTTGATGGCAATATAATAGATATTGATGCCCTAACATTTCATGCATACGGCGAAAATGGTCCAGCTACCGAAAATCCTTTTGATGATGAAATTACCATTGATTTAATGGAGGCTTTTAATGATATTGGAGGTATACATAAATTCAATAAATCAGATCTTAAGATAGTGAACATAAAATATTTAAAAATCTTACGCAACCAGTTTTTTGCACGAAAGGGCTACATCTTTAAAACCGATGGCATGAAGGATTATTTCAATAAAAAAGAATGGTATAAACCTGAATATGAAGATGTAAGCTCTTTATTAACTGCATCAGAAAAATATAATACAGAATTTATCAAACAACTTGAAGATAAAAATTAATTAATCCCTTAATGTAAGCCCGAAAATCATGTTAATTAAAAATCTGTTAAATTTATTTCTATTTATTTTCTCCATCATTTTACTTGCCTGTGCTAATGAAGAAACATCATCAAAATCAGAAACAAATGATAAAATTGAAAAGAAAGCAGCAAAAAATAGTGAACCGGTAAATGAAATAGTACCCGCTGAATTAGATGAGAACGAGGACTTACCAGGCAGACTAATGAAATTTAAAAATGCAGATTGGTATGTTAGTTCAGGTAAAAAGGAAATCTTTAATGGCATCAATCTGACCCTGATGCAAGGTGTAATTCTGAAATACATCAGAGAAAAACATATTGATCCAAAAAGAGATTATGGAAATTTTGCTGATTATATTGAGCTAGACCTTAAAGAAGCCACATTTATATTTTTTAGGAAGATGGAAAGCAAGCACAGTCTCTATGATGCTGAGCGATATACCATAATAAACGGAAATCGATGGTATTCTGATGAGGAACCAACCCAACAAGAGATAAAGGAAGTGGAAAATGAACAAAAAAGGAAAATTAGCGAAATTAATCCTGATTTGAAAAATATTAAAGCTTTTGATGTGTACGCTGTGAGGGGAAAATATTACATTCAGCAAGTGAAGATGGATTCCATTAAAATATCAATAAAGGGTGATATTGCTGAGGCGGATGCCATGGTGCTTCATGCTTATCAATCAACAACTGGTTTTGGTTTAATGGGAGATTCAAATTTTGAAGATCAGGTAAATATAGATTTGAGCCAGGCATTTACAGAGATTGGTAGTATACAAAAATTCTTTGATTTCGACCTTCAAATTATTAATAATCAAGCATTAAAGTATATACGTAACCATTTTTTTGCACGAAAGGGTTATATCTTTAAAACCGATGGCATGAAGGATTATTTCAATAAAAAACCATGGTACACACCAGAACATGATGATGTAAGCAGTTTATTAACTCCAGAAGAGAAGTTCAATGCCGAATTAATTAAACAAGCAGAAGAAGAATTAAAGTGATTAAACCATCTGTATATAAGTATCTTACAGTTTTTTTACTTTTTCTTATCTCGTTTGTAATAAGATTAATTGCGCTGCAGCAAACTCCATTTGCAAATGGTTGGGATGGCTATTATTACATCATGCAGATGTACACATTTATTGAAAAAGGGGCCATGCGGGCACCGGACTATTCGATCATTTATCCTTTCTACATTGCTTTATCTTATATAATTGGAAATCATTTACTTGCATTCAAAGTAGGAAGCGCATTACTGGCAGGGTTCT
>JARGGF010000533.1 GCA_029210905.1 Bacteroidales bacterium
GTTTGATTTTAAGACAACATTCTCATCTGTTTATTATGATAACCGGATTTATGCTTTTTACCTCGTTAATGAAATCTGCGTTATCAGTTTTTTTGCCAACTTTTAAAAATGTTCAAGGCTCAAGTCTTTGGGTGGGTGGTATTTACCTGGCTATCTACCAGCTAGCCGGAGCAGCAGGAACATTTAGTTCAGGAACCTTATCAGATAGACTCGGAAGAAAAAAAATCCTGATGATTGCTGCAATATCAAATCCAATATTGATGGCCTTATTCGTTTTTATTCAAAATCCGGTTTTATCAATAATTCTTTTAATTCTAATTGGAGCAAGTTTGCTTTCATATGGTTCTGTTTTACTTGCACTTGTCCAGGAAATTCAATCAGACCGCCCTGCATTTTTAAATGGCATTTACATGACTATCAATTTCTTTGTTTCTTCATTGGGGGCTATGTTTATTGGATTTTTCAGTGATTTATTCGGTATGGAAGGCACATTTTATCTGGCTGCCATATTGGCATTATTAGCTGTACCTTTTATATTTTTTCTTCCAAATAAATCAGGGTGAGTTTGTTTGTTGAATGCTGTTTTAAAAAAATAGCAGGATAATTATTTATCCTGCCACTTTAATATATTGATAAACCAGTTTATTTAATCATTCCAACTGCCATATCAATTGCTTTTTGAATACCCTCAGGATTTTTACCTCCTGCAGTGGCATAAAAGGGTTGTCCTCCCCCGCCACCTTTAATTGCAGAAGATATCTCTTTTATCATTTTTCCTGCATTCAACTGTTTTTCTGCTACCAGGCTTTCGGATATCATTATGCTCACAATTGCCTTACCGTCAATTTCAGCTCCTAATACCAAAAACAAATTATCAACTTCAGCTTTAAGCTGATAAGAAATATCCTTTATGCCCTGAGCAGCATCAATTTCAATTTTTTCAGCAATTACATTAACCCCATTTATATTTATTTGTTTTCTAAGCAGTTCTGATTTTACTCCTTTAGCTTTCTCTTTTTGAAAGGATTCAATTTCCTTTTTCAAATTAATATTCTCATCAATTAAGGCCTGCACTGCACCCACCAAATCACTTTGATTTTTAAACATTACTTTCAAATCATGTAATGTTTTGCTTTCATTTCTCAAATACTGTTCTGCTTTCACTGAAGTAATAGCTTCAATTCTTCTAATTCCTGCAGCTATTGCCGATTCAGATTTAATGATAAAATATCCTATTTCTCCGGTTGCCTGTACATGAGTTCCCCCGCACAGTTCAATAGAATCACCAAAACGGATTACCCTTACAACATCTCCATATTTTTCACCAAACAATGACATGGCGCCCATTTCTTTTGCTCTTTGCATCGGAATATTGCGCTTTTCATCCAAAGATATATTACTACGAATCAATCGGTTAACTAATATTTCAACCTCAGAAAGTTCTTCATCTGTCATTTTTTTGAAATGGGCAAAATCGAATCGTAAATGTTCATCATCAACCAATGATCCTTTCTGTTCAACATGTTCACCAAGAACTTTCCTAAGAGCGAAATGCAATAAATGAGTAGCCGAATGATTAGCCTCGGTTTGTTTTCTTTTGCTTTGATGAACTACCGCATTAAATGAAGCATCCAAATGTTGAGGCAGCTTATTGACTATGTGAACAATCTGATTGTGCTCTTTTTGAGTGTCAACAATATCAATCCTTTCCACATCATTTTCAATATATCCCGTATCACCAACCTGGCCACCACTTTCTGCATAAAACGGGGTCATTGTAAATACCAGTTGAAACAATTGCTTATCCTTATAAGTAATCTTTCTATACTTGCTTATTTTCAATTTTGTTTCTGTGTAATCATAGCCAATAAACTCTTCTTCTTCATCGTCATTTATTACTACCCAGTCATCGGTTTCCATGCTTGCAGCATTTCTTGATCTTGTTTTTTGGGCTTCCATTTCTTCATCAAATTCTAATTTACTCACCACAAGTCCTTGTTCTCTGAGAATTAGCTCTGTGAGATCAAACGGAAAGCCAAAAGTATCATATAATTCAAAAGCATCTTTTCCCTTAACCACCTTATAATTACCTGCCTTCATTTTTTCAATAATTTTATCAAGCAGACCGATTCCAGTTTCTAAAGTTTTTAGGAATGACAACTCTTCCTCCTGAATTACATTCTCAATAAGTTCTTTTTGTTTTTTAAGCTCAGGATAAGCCTTTCCCATCACTTCTATTAATACAGGCAACAACTTACACAAAACAGGTTCTTCAAACTTTAAAAATGTATATGCATATCTCACAGCCCGCCTTAATATTCTTCTAATAACATAACCTGCCTTATTATTGGAGGGCAATTGTCCGTCGGCAATTGCAAAAGCAATAGTCCTAAGGTGATCAGCCATAACACGCATAGCTACATCTTTTTGCTTATCAGAGCCATAAGTAAATCCCGAAAGTTTTGCTATTTCTTTTATAATGGGCTGGAAAACATCAGTATCATAATTTGATTTTTTACCTTGCACCACCATACACAAACGTTCAAAGCCCATTCCGGTATCCACATGTTTATGAGACAATGATTCAAGCTTACCTCCGGACTTCCTGTTAAATTGTATAAAAACCAGGTTCCATATCTCAATAACTAAAGGGTCATTTTCATTTACTCGCTCATATCCAGGCACTTTAGCCCTATCAGCATCATCTCTTAGATCGATATGTATTTCTGAGCAAGGTCCACAGGGTCCAGTTTCACCCATTTCCCAAAAATTGTCATCTTTAGAGCCAGGTAAAACCCTATCTTCTGGCAAAAATTTCAACCACAATGATTTAGCCTCTTCGTCAGGATCAGTTCTGTCTTCCTTATCGCCTTCAAAATAAGTGGCATACAAACGATCTTTAGCAATTCCAAGAACGCCGGTCAGATATTCCCAGGCCCAATCAATGGCTTCCTGTTTAAAATAATCACCAAACGACCAGTTCCCAAGCATTTCAAACATGGTGTGGTGGTAGGTATCATGACCAACCTCTTCCAAATCGTTATGTTTCCCTGAAACGCGAAGGCATTTTTGAGAATCAGCAACTCTTTTATGTTTTATGGGTGAGATATCCAGAAAAATATCCTTGAACTGATTCATCCCGGCATTGGTAAACATTAATGTAGGATCATTCTTAATTACCATTGGTGCAGAGGGCACAATTGTATGTTGTTTTTTCTTAAAAAAGTCAAGAAAAGAAGCTCTTAATTCATTTGATGTCATCATATTGATATTAATTTTCAAAAAGCGCTCAAAAATATTCAAATTTAAAGCAAAATAAGACTTTATTATTAAACTTTTTTTTCAAGTTTAAAATTTAATCCATTCCCTTTCTTTTTATCAAAAAATATTCTATAATACTTTACATTTTTCACAAAGGCCAAACAGAATTTAAATAATAATATATAATTTTTATCAAATTGCAACCAAATGAAAAGTAATTTGGTCTAAAAATTGATTGCATTTAAAGAAATATATTTATAAAACGTTAAGAATTTCAAAACATTAAAGATTTTTTTTAAAATTATTGTCATAAAGTGCTGTTTTATAAATATTTAGCATTTAACATAATTTAACTTCTTCTAAAGGGTATAATAAAATGTTAAAAATAATGTCATGTTTAATTGACAATATATTTGAAAATACTTGCATAATTAATTATATTTATTACATTTGCTGTTAAATATTAGGTATAATATCATAAATCCCTAAGCAATTTTCTTATAATGAAGAGATACAGATTTCATTTTGACCCTGAAACGCTAAGCTACAAGCGCGTAGAAATTAGTTTTAAAGAGATAATATACAAAAACTTACCTAAATTCGCTACTGCAATTATCATAGGAGTTCTCACGTTTACAGCTTTATCATTTGTTATCAAATCTCCAACCCAAAAATTGGAAGAAGAAAAAAAACAAGGCATTTTATTAAGTTTTGAATACTTAAACCGCAAAATGGCTGATGCTGAAAATCAGTTAAGTGAGATTCAAAAAAGAGATGATGAAATCTACCGTAAAATATTCCAGGCAAACCCGGTTCCAGAATCAGTTAGAAAAGCAGGATTTGGAGGGGTAGACAGGTATAAAAAATATGAAGGCACAAGTTATTCTTCAAATTTAATTTCAATTGCTAAAAAATTAGATATCCTATCCAAACAAATGGTAGTGCAATCCAAATCCTTTGATGATGTAATTGAACTGGTTAAAAATAAAGAAAAAATGATGGCGTGTATACCTGCTATCCAACCTATTGCACTTAAAGATTTAACCCGTTTTGGTTCTGCATTCGGTTACCGCATGCATCCTATATTAGGATATCTTAGAAAACACAATGGAGTAGATTTAACTGCCGAAAGAGGAACTAAAATATATGCTTCAGGCGATGGAGTAGTTACACGAGCTGACTATGCAGGTG
>JARGGF010000534.1 GCA_029210905.1 Bacteroidales bacterium
CAATGGGAACAGTATTGTTAGCAATACCTTTAATCTTTACCCAATGATCTATTCCATTTAAATTAAGATAAGTTTCGCCTTCTTTAAATTGAAAGCTTGCCTCTTGTGCCTTCAAATTAAAAAAAAACAGGTTAATAATTAACAAATAAATTACTTTTTTCATGTCTTGTATTTTTTATTAGAATTGATAATTCGTAAATAACTAGTGAATTGTTTTTGATCAATATTGACGGATTTAAAAAATGCATGATTTTGTACTCTTCAATATTAGACTTATATCTGATATAAATGAACTGTAACCAGTTTGGTAGTCTCATTAACTAAAACTTTATGCCTGTTAAAGTTTCCTGGAATATTTTTCCCGTCATAATTACTGAGACCTACCAGTTCTTTTGGAATTCCCACTAAATTGGTATCAAGCTTGCCGTTTCCATTGTTGTCCTGAAAAACAGAAAAAAAATATTCACCCCTGGGTAATTGCATCTGCATATAAAGCGTCTCGTTGCTGGCATCAATTTTTTTTGAAAGAAAAACCTCTTTATTTTTATAAGATTTTTCAGTGTTGAACAGCGACACATAAACAGTACCACCATGTTTTTTAACTCCCTTAATTTCAAGTTTAAAAGTCTGCTGGGCAAGACAGTTCCATGAGAGAAAAAAAACTGCTGCAAAAAATAGTATTGATTTCATGTTTTCTTTCTTTATAATGAAACTTTTTTCCCATGTCTAATGGCAACCTTTATTGTATCCCTCCAATTATAATGCAGGCTAATGGCCCTTTTTACACAATTAATTTCGCACAGGCGGCACAAGGTGCAGTCCAATTCCTTTTGAGGAACCGCTTTATTATCGTTAAGTTCAAAAACTTTAAGTGGACATACTTTCAGGCATTTCCCACAGCCGTTGCAAAGTGAATGGTTAATGGTAACAAAATCACCTTTAAGCAAAACCTCCTTATTATCCTCAAACAACCGATAAGTATTTATAAAACCTTCCCTTATCGGACTTTTTTTCCCGATTTTTTTATAATAGTCGGGCACACAATATTGCGGAAGCCTGCGTTGCACAAATTTCACAGCCTCCTTTAAATCTTTTTCGTCGGGTTTCCCACAATTTCCACCACCAATAATTACCCAGGGTCCAGTTTCGTCGTAGCCTCTAACCGAAAATTCACCGACTACCTTTTTACCTTTTCCCACCAACAAATTTTTCAGGGGTTGGTGATATTTACCCAATATTGGGGCGCCACGGCTCGAAAAAAGGAAGACATCCTGGGCAGAATGATCAAGTTTTTCTGCCACCTCAAAAATATCAGGATGGTGGCTTCCAAAATAAATCCCTGAACCAAATCCTATTGTTTTGTACTGACTCAAATCTTCCGTGAGTGCCTTTTTAGTTCTAATAAATCTGCACCCAAGCTTATGAGCCATCACCCTGGCTAATTTCTCAGTATTTCCATTGTAAATGGATTCATATACTATTAAACATTTATTTTCCATGCTTAAATTTTTAAAGTATAGTTCGTAAATTGAAAAAGAACATAATTGGTTTCTCTATTAATAATGAAGACTTATGATCCGTTTGATTGTCCATTCGGTATTTTCAAGCTGCCATATAAATATAAATTTCCCGGCTTGAGGAGGTGAATCGCTCGTATCGTCAAGCTTATAAAATTTATGCTCACCTATTTCAACAGCGCCAAAACCTCTAAGCGGATAAACTTCAATGCTCCCCTTAACCAGTTCACGTTTTATTTTGCCACAAATATTACTTTTGGTAGCATCGAGTATTGTTTGCCTGGAGGTTATTAATCCGGCCTGATCGTGATAAAATTCTATATCACCAGCGTATAGTTTTGATTGCAATTCAATATCGCAGGAATTATATGCATCCCAAAAAACACTATCCATGCTAGCAATAGTGTTATATAGCTCTATATCTGCAGGATTATACCTTGCAGATTCATTAACAAGGGCTAATTTTCTGCTTGCACATGAAAAAAGACATGTGTTAATTATTAAAAAAGAAAGCAATATTTTGAAATTTTTCATATTCCTGATTTTGGTTTAAAATAATTTATTGCTATCCTGCATTATTCAAAAAAATCTACGATGTATTCAAATTGGAACACGGATGACGCGGATTTAACTGATTTTCACGGATTTTATAAAAATTTTATTTGAAAACAAAACTTTTCGTATAACAATGATATTCACAGATATGAACAAGTTCATAAATTAATCAGGCTATAAAAGTAACTACCCTAATTATCCAAAGAAAAAAGAAGAAGATGAACGGGCAATTTTTAGAGATGAGTGGGTAAATAGTTGTGCTGTATGTTATTATATCCTATGAACTATAATTTAACATTCCAGTTTTTATACAAATTAAAAACCATACTTGATTCAAGCCTGGAAAAAAAAACGCACCCAAATACGGGAAGTGCACCTAACTCTGTCCCGTCTTGAAGTTCCCGAAGAAATTACTTATTGCGTAGATTTTGTGTGCAAAACCGCCTTAACGACAAGGTGGTTTAAAATCTGTAAACAACATAACGTTCTTTGACGCACTGATTATTATGGTTTAATACCACACCCTATATCACAAATTATTTCAGCACTTGACGATTCCATTATGCTTTCGGGCAGCGAAGCCTACCTTCCGGCACTTGCATTTTACAATTATATAAAAGGGGCAACAAGTATGAATGTTCCGGGTGCAAAAGACATTTACGAAGATTTAAAAAAATACTTTATCAAAAAGTCAAGTAAAAAGGATGATTCAGCCAGCAAATAAGACAAATTAGAAAGCCTGGCTTATACTTATTTTAGATTTAAGGACAACCAACACTATTTTTTCTAACAAAAGTTTACATTTTGGGTATAATTATAGGCCTCCAAGCCATATTTATCCTAAAAAAGGTACAAAATACAGGCAAAAAGGCCCAAATTATAGCCCCGGTGTATATAATTATGTACACAAACCCCATAATTATGGCTTCAATGTATATAATTATGTCCATGAAGGCCATAAATATATCAACGGAAGTGATAAATCTATGCAATAAGGCCCTTGATTGCCCCCTGCCGCACGAACCTTTAGCTCGGCGAAGCCAATCCCTTCGCGTTTGCAACGAAGAAAAGGAAAGCAACAATGAAGAAAAGAGAAAAAAATGAAATGGTAAGATTAGAATAGAACCACACGATGCAATCGTGCAGTAGCTTTTAAAAATAAAACCATACAAAGTTACCCATTTTGGTAACTTTTATTTAACTTTGCAAAGAATGAGGATTATAAAAGAGAAAACACTTGCCGGATATTGTGAATCAAGCAAATACAACCAAGCTGAGGAATCTATAAAAGCATGGGTTTTTGAGGTTAGGAACTCTGTATGGGACAATGCAAATGAATTGAAATTAAAATATGGCAATGCCAGTATTATCAGTTCAAAAAGAGTTGTGTTCAATATAAAGGGCAATGATTATCGGTTAATTGTTGACATTGAGTACAAATTAAAACTGATATTTATAGTATGGTTTGGCACCCACGAAGAATACGATAAAATAGATGCAAAAACAGTAAGTTATGAAAACTAAGATATTAAAAACAGAAAAAGAATACAATGAAGCTTGCGAACGTATTTACATACTGATTAACAGCACAGGAGATGCCATTGAACCAGATAGCCCCGAAGGTGATGAACTGGAGCTTTTATCTTTACTTGTAGAAAACTATGAACAAGAACATTATCCTATTGGGGCACCAAGCCCTATTGAAGCAATCAAGTTCAGGATGGAACAAATGAATTTAAAACAAGCGGATGTTGCACCATTGTTTGGTGGAAAAACAAGGGTATCAGAGGTTTTAAATGGGAAAAGGGCATTAACCTTAAAAATGATAACCCTGCTAAACAGATATTTAGGCATTCCATTAGAGTCATTAGTTGTTGGGAATAAAGACATAAAGCTAGATCCAGGGAAAAGAGAAAAACTTTTAAATATAGCTTCCATCAAAGATTATTTCATTGGAAGTGGCAGGGCAGCAATGATTTAATTTAAACTACTGTTGCCCCCTGATGGCGCAAGCATACCACTGCTGCTGCATAGTTCAAGTTAACGTTAGTGTAACTTGGACTTAAAATGCCAGCAATTTGTAACTGCGAAAGTTGCCCCGAGCTTGTAGCTCGTGCTCTGCGAAAGCAGGCAGTCAAAGCGGAGCGTTTTAAAGGATAAGAAAAAGATATGAGCCCTCATGAGCGATAGCGAATAATGGTTGGTTTGGATGTTTAAAAGAGCTGGTTCGAAAAACAGTAATATAAAAGAAAAACAATTTTGGCAACAACATAATAAACCAATTGAATTATGGAGTAATAAAGTTATTCGGGAAAAACCGGATTATATACATAATAACCCTGTTCAGGCAGGCTTTGTAACAAA
>JARGGF010000535.1 GCA_029210905.1 Bacteroidales bacterium
ATTAACCTGAAATTCAAGAGATTATTCGCTTCGCTCCCCGAAAATCGGGACAGGCTCTTCGGAATTTTAAGCAATAAAAACCACGAAGTGGTTGAACTTTTCAATAACCCCGGGTAAAGAAATAAATCTTAATCAGAACTCTGAAGAGCTTGTCCCGAGCATCGGGAAGTTCAACTTTTAAATGTAATAGCGCTGAAGGAGACTGCTAATAGCAATATTTTTTTTATATTTTTATTGATGGCGCTTAAAATTCATCGTTTTATAAATTTCAATTATGAAAGCTCTTGACTATTTTTAAAATTTAACCCCAACCTCTTCACTCAAATCACTTTCAACTCCATCGGAATTAACCACACTTATTTTATAGAAATAATCTTTGGATTTTTGAGGCAGATTATCCTCAAAATCAGTCACTTCAGGGGCCAATTCCGCTACCAGTTTCATTTTTTTACCCAATTCTTCACGATATACTTTAAATGATTTTATTTTTTCAGCTAATGGTGTATCCCATTGAATTACAACACCTTCAGCTGTGATGAATGCCCTCAAACCTGATGGTGGATGTGGCGTAATTTTAGGTACAAAAAAACCAACTTCATAACTTTGTGCGCTCTCGGATTTTTCTATACCAACTGCTTTTATTACATAAGTATACCTTATTCCACGCTGGATTGTGGAATCCAGATAGGAGTTATTTCCTGCAGATTCGTTGCCTTTGTTAATTATTTTAACTTCCTCAATGACTTTTCCCTCTTTTGTGGTCACTTTTCTGTATACCTGATATCCAATAACATAAGGTGATATTTTAGTCATATCCTCCCACATAAGCAAGGCTCCATTTGGATTTTGGAGCACTTGCAGATTGAGTGGTGTGGGCAGATTTGGTTTAATTGGATTGGCAATCACTTGTTTTGATAATGGACTTTTATGATTATTTATGTTAACTGCTGCAACAGCGTAGGAATAAGCCTGTCCTTCCCTTAAATTAATTGTTGAATCTATAAAGCTTGTATTAACGCTATCCGAATGGATTAAGTCAGAATATTGTTTTAGTTCAGGACGATAACCTTCTCCCCGGTACACGTAATAGCCAATGGTTCCTTTTTCAATTCTTTGCCAACTAATTTTATTACCAGCGGCCACCTGTTCAATTGTAATATTCTGTGGTGCAGTTATTAAATTTTGACTGCTTTTCAACATTCCGGCTATTTTCGAACTTGGAGGACTGTCGCCATAAGCACCGTGAATTATTAAATAATAATAATAAGTCTGCACAGCTTCTATGCTTTTATCAACAAAACTAGTGTCATTTGCAGGCAGACTAATAAGGTGTTTGAAACCAGAATCGAAATGCTTGCTCCGATAAATTGAGATTCCTCTTAGATTATTAACATCAGTAAATCTCCAGGACAGCCTGATTGCACTCTTATTATCCAAACTAACTGATTTTAAGTTAGTTAAAACTGGTGTCTGACCATATTCCGGAACATTCGAAATCAAAATGGTATCGCTACAATTTCCTTCATTACCAAATATATCAAAAGGAAGAACAAAATATTTATAGATTAATTTTTCAACTACATCATTATCAGAAATATACATCATCAGACTGTCGTTTTGATTGAAGTACTTTGTAATGGGTGTTATCTCTTTAAAAGATGATTGGAGAGCATATTGCCTGTATACCTTAAATCCGAATGGTTTATTGTTTCCTTTTACGTAATAATAAAGGTTTACTTTAGAGCCTTGTATACTTGTTTTTTGTAAACTTATATCATAGGTTGGTGTTTTGCCGGGAAAAAATGCCTCTTTAATGATTTGAGTACCTGATTCCTTTCGTTTATTAGCAGTTTTGCTTAGCTGATATTCATATTTTTGATTTGGTTTTATTCCTGTATCGAAATATCCGGTTCCCATAGCTTCGAGGAATTGAGGACTGCTATTGTAATAAGCAATTGAATCTCTTGAATTAAATTTTGTTATCCGTTTAAAAAAGAAGGTTGTTTCTAAGCTATCCGGCAAGTTGTAAAATGGGTTTTTTGCATTGATTTGCATTAATCGTTGTTTTAAATCAACCACATCTTTAGGAAAGCTGGAAGAAAAAATGATTTGCCACTTATCATTGCTGCCATTTGGTCGTCTTTCCAGCACATAATTGAAGTTTTTTGGGATTTCATTACCGAAACTTATAAAAATTCCATTTTTCCCCGGAACTGCTTCAGCTTGCTGAGCATCTGCATAAATGCTTATACAAAAAGCGGTAAGAATTAGTATTAAATATCTATATATTAGCATTTTACTTTTAATTTAATGAATATTTTTTATGATGTAATTATTGGTTTTACCAGGTAGGTTTGTATAATTTAAAATCCACATTAAATGGTGAACTGAACATTATTCCTCCCTCAACTCCAACTCCAAAACTTACCGCATCAATGCATTTTCCCATGGCCCCAACACCCTGACTAATGCTTAGTGAGCTTGAAAACTTAGATTCTCCATTAAGCGATACTTTATTGTTAACATAATTGGCGCCTATGCTAATTGTTGCTTTGGCATCGCCACTTAAATCTGTGCAAGCTATTGAACCTAAGCCAAATAAGATTTGCAAACCGCCATCGAGTCGCCCACCAATTGTTTTATTCCCACCGGCAAAGTTCATATAAAATGAAGCATCAACACCGGCCATTGGTATTTCAACATAGGCTTTGGCAACAATTACGTTTACATCAATATCAAGTCCCTTGATTGGAAGATCCCTGCCGCCAATCAGGTAAAATCCCTTCAGACCGCCATTATTGGTAAATGCTGCGGGCATTTCCTTTCTTATGGCGTAGGTTAACACGGTGTTTTTCATATCAGGGGTAATTGTTTTATAGTTTCCGATTAAAATACCGGCGTTGACAGTAGCAGGTTCCGGAACTGGTACATTTTTAGCCATGGCGCTTGAATAAAATGCCCATCCATCATTATCCATAAGCATGTTTGCTGTACCTGTTACCAATGCCGGGCCTAATGGGAAATTATTCATCGCTAAACTGCCAAGTAAGCGGCCTTTTTCATAGGTGATATCCAGATTTCCAAAGGGCGTTTCAATTGAATTGGCTTTTATACTTTGGTTGCTTGCTTTAATTTCACCAAAAACTGTAAAATTAAGCCTCCTTTTATTGGTTTCCATGCCATTTTCACCAAAGCCATCCAAATCACCGGAAAAGGTCAGGTAGTTCCATTTGGTAGCATTGGCATCCATAGCACAGGTAATGTTTGAAAAATAGGTAAGATCTTCTCCAATCTTTATTTTTTGCGAAGGTGCCAATGAGGAATTAACAACTGTAGTTATTTTGGTTTTTGCAAAATGTGTTAAAAAGACCTGAATTGGTTCCAATAAACCAGGTTCTTCAACCGTTCCATATGCAGTAAATTTTTCTTCATTTTCATAAAAATCCTGTCTTGTTTTACCATCAGACATTGATAAATTTGGTTTAAACTGCACTTTACCAACTCCTTCAAAGCTAATATCAATTGGATCTACCACTAGTTTATTGGCACCCCGGTATTTGCTAAAAGTTAATCGTGTACCCAGCCCTTGCTGCACATTCGGAATGGCAAAATCAACGCCGCCACTTAGTACAAAACCATCAGGTATGGTGTTCAGTAACAATGGTTTAAAGGCTACGGTGTTGTAAAGCTTCATACCACTTGCACCCGGGCCTATACCAAAAACATCTTCACCATTGCTTAGTAGCGAAATTGTTTCAAGTTCTAGTACACCAGATAAATGAGGAAGGCCATAAACTTTGCCCGGAGCCTGTCCACTGCTGTTTGGAAAAATAATCAACTGCCAGTGCCCATTTTTATCGCTGCCTGTATGTTGATTGTAGCCAAATGTTGCTTCGGAAGCATTTACCAGAATTGGATATCCGCCCAGGTTAAGTCCTTGAAGTTCAACATCTCCAACATAGGCAAAATCGCTACGAAGGTTAAATTCTTTAACTGGTAAATCAATTTTTCCGGTATGCAACATGCAGTTTTTTGAAACCAGACCACCTTGCTGTGGATCTATTTTCCAATCGAAAGCCTCTATTTGCCAGGGTTTTGCATCGGCACTGTACACCGAAGCGCCATCTTGTAGCGTAATTAATATAGGTTTGGTGCCTGAAACCGGGTCGATGGTATTATTTTTTAATACCAGATTGCCCATATTAATGCTCACCTGACCGGCATTCTGAATGTTAGCAGTTAATGTAGCATCAAGCGTAATTTTTTCACCCTCTAAATAGGATGTTGAAGCATTGGCTGAAGCTTCAAAATTTACGAATTTAAAGTGTAAGTTGCTCCCCAATGCAGCATTTTTGTTTGCGACATTGCATAAACCAAAACGACGGATGTCATTTCCATTTCCAGGTTGTGAGGCATTAAAAATATCTACAA
>JARGGF010000536.1 GCA_029210905.1 Bacteroidales bacterium
CAAACAATTTGAAGTTACGTTTGTGTTTAACGAAAAGAAACGTAAGATAAACTTTGAGACTGATTTAGTTGTCGGCGATAATGAGTTTCAGATGGATGATCTCAAAGCGATTAGAAAAACTACATTATCAGGTAAAATAAGAGATGCCATAAGTCTTGAAGCTGTTGATGCCACAGTTGAAATTATTGATAATAAGACAAATAAAGTTATATCAAGTGCTATTTCCAATAAACTAAATGGTAACTACAATATTTCCTATGTTGCCGGCGAAAATTACAGAATTGAAGTAAAAGCTCAGGGATATTGGGATCATGTTGAAAATTTGTATATTGAGCAGGTAATATCAATTCAGAATATTGCTAAAGACATTATGCTCAATAAAACCTCTGAAGGGCCTAAAAAGCAAACATTCATTATCTATGATGAAAAGGAAGAAGAGAACTTTACGGAAAACTTCAAATCCGGTCAAAAGATACCTATGAATAATTTGAACTTTGATGAAAAAGAAACCAGGTTAAGTCCAAACCTTTATCCCGAACTTGACAGATTAATAGATATTCTTGAAAAAAATAAAGCGGTAAGGATTGAGGTTGCAGGACATGCTGATGATAGTGGCAAGGACAGGATTGATAATCTTTTGGCACTCAGAAGGGCCAAAGCTGTAGCCAGATACCTGACTTCGCACGGACTGGACGAAAGCAGGATAGAGGTAAAATCCTATTCTAATAAAAGACCGCTAGTGCCTAGAAACTCTGATAAAGCAAAGCAAAGAAACAGAAGGGTTGAAATTATTGTTTTATAACATTTAAATGATTTAAAATGAAATCAAAAATTTTAGTTTTAATATCCATAATTAGTTGTGTTTTTAGCATAAAGGCACAAGACTTTGAAGTATCGCCGGTTGATTTAAAATTTACTGCCGAACCGGGTCAAACTCAATCAATACCAATATCAATTACGAATCATGCAAATAAAAATGCTGCTTTTAATGTTATATTGGCTGATTTTATTGTAAACAAAGAAGGCACAAAAGTTACAATGCCTCCAGCAACCACCGAACATTCATTAGTTAATTGGCTAAGCATTAATCCACCGTTTCTTGAATTAAGCCCAAATGAAACCAGACAGGTTATTGTTAGCATACAAGCTCCTGTGGGTGATTATTCAACCAAATGGGCCCATATTTTTATTAGAAGCACTAATGAACAAACTGCATTAATTGCTGATAAAAGTACGCAAACCGGATTAAATGTTCTAGGACAGATTGTTTTAACTGCTTATCAGTCACCAAAATCGAATATGAATTACAAAATGAAGATTGCAGCACTTTCTGAAGTCTCAACTTTAACAGACACTTTAAGAAGATTTAATGCAAAAATTGATAATATGGGTGATAAAATAACGAATTGCAAAGTTTCTCTCTTAGCCTCAAATCTTTCAAACGCTGATGAAACCTTATTGCAAGTGTTAGAATTTTCATCATTTCCTGATTCACAAAAAGAAGTATATTTCGAATTTAAAAAAAATGCGTTACCTCCAGGGAAATATGCCCTAGCTGCTATATTGGACTATGGTAAACAATCAACTCTTGAAGGTTCTCAAATTCTTATAGATGTTGAATAAACGATTAGAAACATATATTATCTTGATCTATGCATTGTTGTTTTCAACAAATGTCATTTCTCAAGAATTAATTAAAAAATTCTATGATGCGGATAAAAGGCAACTTAAAGAAGCATATTATTGCTTAATTAGGACCAATGATACCATCAAGCAAGGAACCTATACCTTTTATTACCAAAATGGAATTCCTTATCAAACAGGTGAATTTGTTAATAACAAACTTCATGGCAAGTGGAAGATCTTTTATGAAGATAGTGTGCTCAAAAACACAATTTCTTTTGACCAGGGACTAAGAAATGGGGAATTTAAGGAATTTTATGAATCTGGTGAATTAAAAGTACTGGGAAACTACCTAAATAATAAAAGGACAGGAGAATTTAAAGAATATTACAAAAACGACACACTTAAAAGTCTTTACTTCTATAAAGATGATTTATTGGATAGCATTTCTACAAACTTTCATGAAAATGGCAAACTATCAGTAAAGGCATTTTATAAAAATGGCATTCAATGGGGTCTGTGGGAAAGTTACTACGATTCTGGGGAATTAAACTACGAGGGGACAAAAAATGGTGAAAATTTTGTTGGAGCACTATATACCTATTACAAAAATGGTCAGTTAGAAAGAATATCTAATTATAAAAATGGTAAACTTGATGGTAATTATTACGCCTACTATGATGATGGTGGAAAAATGATTGAAGGTTTCTTCAAAGAAAATAAACTGGAAGGCAGGTTCTATAACTATCATAGAAACGGCATATTAGCAGAAACTGGTACTTACGCTGATAACAAAAAACAAGGCCCCTGGAAAGCCTATTATCCGGATGCTAAATTATATTCAGAGGGTAATTTTAAAGATAATAAATTTGAAGGCATCTGGAAGGTTTATCATAATAATGGAAAATTAAAGCAAATAGGCGAGTACGAAAATGGAAAGGCTAAGGGAAAATGGACTTTTTATCATGAAAATGGTAAAGTCTCAGAATCAGGCACTTACATCAACGACCTGAAAGAGGGAAAGTGGAAAATATTTGATAGCAATGGTAAACTTTTAAAAACAGAACTTTATAAAAACAATGAGCTAATTGAATAAATTTGTTTTTTAGGCGCTAATTTTATTTTGCATTTTGAAAGATCAAAAAAAATTTATTCCTTTATAAAAGAAAAACTAACCCTTATTATATTAACCATAATAGCAAAAGACAATGACCAAACCAGCAATGTCAGGTAAGATAAATACAAAACAATTAGATTTAGCTTTTGATTTAATCCAGGGAATCAACAAGCTTAGTTATGAATACATCTACCGGGGAAAGTTTACCAAAAACATCACAGCTAATTTGCTGGCACTTACTGAAACCAATCTGGAAAAAGCAGAAGATACTCAAAAACTTAAAAAGAAAATCTATTTTGTGATGGTGGAATGCCTTCAGAACATCACAAAACATCAGGATAAGGTAAAGGATTCCCTCGGAGAAGAATCGGCCATCCTGGTGCTCCAAAAACGCGATAAAAGATATTATATCACCACAGGTAATGTAATAGAAAAAACAAATATTGAAAAGCTCGCTGGCATGCTTGAAAAAGTAAATGCCATGGATAGCGACGAACTTAAGCTATACTATCAGGAAATGCTGGTTACCGGTGAAATTTCGACCAAGGGTGGGGCAGGACTGGGTTTAATAGCCATGGCCCGAAAAACAGGCAATAAATTGTTGTATGATTTTCAGCATGTAGATGATAAAATTTCCTATTTTTATTTGAGAACAGAAATTCCTCTTGAAAAAGCGGTAGAACTTCCTCATAAAAGTGGTGATTGGAGAAGTTCATTTGATAAAATAAAAAAAATACACACCATCCTTATCAAAGAGGATATACTCCTAAACTTTAATGGAACGTTCGACAGGGATAATCTAATTAATTTGCTGCCTATTATTGATGCTCAAATGCATGGTACCATTGACTTTAAAAAACGGGTTTTTAAAATTATGTTTGAAATGCTTCACAATATCGTGAGCTACTCGGAGGATGCAACGAGCAAAAATCGCTCAATTGGCGAAAACGAAGGCATATTTTTACTAAGCAGGCATGATGATAAGTTCTATTTTACGGCCGGAAATTACATACATAATTCCAAAATCAAAATACTTCAGGATAAAATTAACTTTGTTAACAACTTGAAGGATAATGAGATATTAGATTTTTACAAGAAAATTTCGATATATTTTGAAAAAGAAGAAATTAAAAAACCTGATTTAAGTATTATTGAAATGCGCTTAAAATCTGGCAATCAACTAAATTGTAAATTTTCTGAAGTCTCTGAAAATTATTCGTTTTTTTCTTTACAGGCATCCATTCATGCAAAAAAGGAAGTTTAAAACTATCTGGCAACCAATTCAAATGGAATATTCATTAATTCAGCGAGGTCTTCCCCGGCTTCCATAATATCTTCATCATTCTCATCATAATACCAAACCACCTTTACCTGTTTTCCCATTTTGTAAAACTGCTTCAACTCGTGTAAGATCTGCCAGACTTTTTTGTGGGAAATACTATTTAAAAAATCGTAATCGAATTCCACAATGAGTTCAGAGTCAATATTATCGACAATTCTACTCAGCCAATCAATTACGTGTTGGTATACTTCGTACGCATCCTCGGGATAGGACGAACCTTCAATCCGACATAGCATATTTGCTTCATCAATATAGATGCTTGGTGTGTTATTCGTTTTTTCTATTCTTATGATTTCCATCACAATGGGTTTAATTACAAATATAGTATTTTTTATGAAAAAAAATTT
>JARGGF010000537.1 GCA_029210905.1 Bacteroidales bacterium
TTCAAATACACCAATCCGGTCATTGAGCCTGTCGAAGTGCCAATTACCAATACACCAATTTCCAATTAAAAGCAGGTCTGAGAATGACCTGTTTACTACATGAGCAACTTTTATACTGAAAAATGTCAAAAATAATTTAAATTATTCCATAGATTAGTCATTTATAGCATTAAATTTGTCCCTCAATAAAGAAAAAGTCTGTGAAGTATGAAAGTGGTAAGTTTTATTGTAAAGATTCTCGTATTTAGTATTATAATTTTTTTTGCCAGTAGTTTTCTGGATTTTAGTACAACCGCCCAATCTCCTGAAAACGAAGAAATTATCCCTGAATTTGTAAAATATAAAAGTCCCTGGATTGATTCTGTTTTTAATTCACTGAGCCTTGATGAAAAAATTGGCCAGCTGATTATGGTGGCTGCTTATTCAAATATGAGTATTGAGCACCAGAGAACTATTGAAAATATTATTAAAAAATATAAACCAGGCGGGATCATCTTTTTTCAGGGGGGACCTGTTCGACAAGCACAGCTTACCAATATTTATCAGGATTTATCAAAAACACCACTTTTAATTGCCATGGATGCTGAGTGGGGGCTTTCTATGCGACTGGACAGCACTCCTGCATTTCCCCGTCAAATGATGATGGGGGCCATTCAAAATGATAAAATACTGTTTGATTTTGGACAGGAAGTTGGCAGGCAATGTAACCGCTTAGGTGTACACCTTAATTTTGCCCCTGTTATAGATATTAATAACAACCCGGCAAATCCGGTTATCAACAGCCGTTCATTTGGTGAAGAACGCATAAATGTTTCCCGCAAAGGTTTTGCATATATGTTTGGCATGCAGGATAAAAAAGTAATAGCTACCGCTAAACACTTTCCCGGGCATGGCGACACCGAAAGCGATTCGCATAAAACATTGCCTGTAATCAGCCACTCTTATCAAAGATTGGATTCTATTGAACTGTTCCCATTTAAATATTTAATAGACAATGGCTTATCGGCAGTAATGGTGGCCCATTTACATATTCCTTCTCTCGATTCAACCAACATGATTGCCTCTAGTTTATCACATAAAGTCGTGACCGGACTATTAAAAGAAAAACTCCAATTTAAAGGGTTGGTTTTTACTGATGCCCTTGGTATGAAAGGTGTTAGTGACTATAATTCACCGGGTGGGGTTGCCCTGGAGGCTTTTATTGCGGGTACCGATATCCTGCTTATGCCCACAAATATTGGAGCTGCAATTGATGCCCTTAAAGCTGCACTGCAAAATGGACAAATTACCGAAGAACAAATAAATGAAAGGTGTTACAAGGTGCTTCAATCTAAAAAATGGGTGGGACTTGATAAATATAAACCGGTTGAATTAGATAACCTGGTAGAAGAGCTTAATGCTTCTGATGCTGAATTGGTTCAGCGGAAAATTATTGAGTCAGCCATCACCCTGGTTGAAAATAAAAATGATTTAATACCTTTTAAGCACCTTGATTCTTTAAAAATTGCTTCGGTATCAATAGGATCTGGCTATGAAACTACTTTTCAGAAAACCTTGAGCCTTTATGATGATGTAAGGCACTATACCATTAATAAAAGTGCGGGAATGGATGCATTTAAGGCCTTAATCGGACGCCTTGTAAAATATGATGTTGTTATCCTGGGATATCATCGCCCAAACCGGGCACCTTCTTCCTTTGGATTAAGTGCGGAATCTATTTGGTTTGCTCATGAGTTGAGTAAATATACCAAAGTTGTGCTTGATGTTTTTGCCAGCCCCTACGTTTTATCCAAATTTAAACGGGAAAAATTTTCAGCCATCGTCATGTCATACGATGATACGCAACTTAGCCAGGATTTATCAGCTCAATTGATTTATGGTGGCATACCGGCTATTGGTAAATTGCCTGTGAGTGCCGGCAACCAATATCTTGCCAGGACAGGTATCATTGATGAAAAAATAAGGCTTAAGTATGCCATTCCCAAGGAGTTAAATATTGATGAGCTTAAATTAAAAAAAGTAGACAGCATTGTTTTAAATGCAATTTCTGAAAGGGCAATGCCTGGCTGCCAGATAGTAGCCATTAAAAATGGAGTGGTTTTTTATAATAAATCATTTGGTTATCATACTTATTCGCATGAGCAACCGGTAAGCAATGACGATATCTACGATTTGGCATCGCTCACCAAGGTTACAGCCACGCTGCCTACTATTATGAAATTAATTGAAGAAGGTAAGCTTGATATCAATAGTAAACTATCGAAATATATTGATGGACTGGATACCACCAATAAGAAAGACATCATTGTAAAACAGGTTTTGGCTCACCAGGCGCGTTTGCAAGCCTGGATCCCTTTTTATCTGAAAACTTTTGACAGCAGTGCCAGTAATAGGTACCTGCTTGACTCTGAGGTTTATAGCAGGCATCAGGATTCTGTTTACCAGTTACGGGTGGCCGAAAATATTTATATGCGCTCATCTTATGTTGATACCATGTATAAACAAATTATTGAGTCGCCATTGCGAAAAAGAACAGGATACCGCTATAGCGACCTTGGATTTTATCTCTTTTACAAAATTATTACCAATCAAATTCATGAATATTTTCCAAAATACCTGGAGGATAGTTTTTATGCCCCTTTAGGTTCTACTACGTTGTGCTATAACCCTTTAGACAGGTTTCCAAAAGAACGTATTATCCCCACCGAACAGGATAAAAAATTCAGAAAGCAATTGGTGCAGGGCTATGTACATGATTATGGTGCAGCCATGATGGGTGGGGTAGGAGGACATGCCGGACTCTTTTCAAATGCAAACGATTTGGCCAAAATGATGCAAATGTACCTTCAACATGGGGAATATGGAGGAAGAAGGTACCTCGGAGATAAGACCTTAGCGCTATTTACCCAAAAAGCCTATGCCAGAGGCAATAATAGAAGGGGGCTGGGCTTTGACAAACCCGGGCCACGAAAAAAAAGTCCGGTAACCAGGCTGGCATCACCCACCAGCTTTGGACATTCCGGATTTACAGGCACGCTGGCCTGGGTAGATCCCAAAGAAGAATTCGTCTTTGTATTTCTATCAAACCGGGTGTATCCCGATGCAGAAAATAATAAGCTACTGGATTTGAATGTGCGCACAAAAATACAAGAGGCTTTTTATGAGGCTTTTTGATCTATAGATTTCAAGAGCTATTGGAACACGGATTTTAATGATTTTACGGATCTCCACGGATTTATGTTACCTTATAACTAATAACCAATAACTTTTTCCCTGAAATGCTACGCTGATTGGACTGATGATTATGATTTGATAAGATTTAGAATTATTGGCGCTTTGCTTTCTGCATTGAGGTAAAATAGAACACGGATACTTCGACAGGCTCAGTACAAGTGACTCGGATTATACTGATTAAGACGGATTTATGGTACGCTGATGGGACTGATGATTATGATTTTTCATGATTTAGTTTTTGCAAACTTTAGGCAGTGTATTATTAAATTTGGATTAATGGAACACGGATTACATTGATTAACTTCGTTGAGATCGCTTCCCTAAGTTTTACGGATCTTCACAGATTAATGGTTCAGGATGTGGCTATAGACTTTATAACCAATAACTTATAAACTCCAATGGAACACCGTCTCGTCCCGATTCATCGGGAGATTTTAATTATTTTACTGAACCCTATGGATAAATAATAGGAGCCCCGGTCTTAGACCTTATCACTAATAACCAATAACTTTTTCCCTGGAGGATTTTAGGAAGGATTCGTGCGGCATGGGCAATATATATAGAACCTTGACAATTAGCCAGGTTCTTAAATCTTATGCTACGCATTTACCGAAGTTAAAACTAAGCCGAAGGCGATCTCACACAGTGAAGCAAGTAAACTTCTCTGTATTTTAAGTCCAAGATAAAATCTTGAACTATGGAAGCAGTCTAGCGCCATCTGGGGTTTTTTTATGAAAAGCAATTAGAAAACTATTGGAAATTGTTTTTAAGAATGCCGTTATTTATTTTTACTGAACGACTATAAATGAAAGGTATCTAATTTAATACATACAAATACTAAAAGTAGTACATTGAAAAATACTAAAGATGATATATGTTTATAAACTAAATTTACTACATTTACATATACTAAAAATAGTACACAGATAAATACTGAAACTATACGGAATTTAAGGTAAGGAAAGCATGGCTACACCACAAGAGAAACTTGCACAAGCTTTAAAAGCATTGCAAAAATTACAATATGACAGCGATGTCATTATTATCAATACAGATGCTTTGGCAGCTCCATATAAGAAGTTGTTAAAAGACAAGGGCTTTATCAAGGAAGTAATTAAAGGATGGTACATTTCAACTCGTCCTGATGAACGGGAAGGAGATACTACATCGTGGTATATGTCGTTCTGGAAAT
>JARGGF010000538.1 GCA_029210905.1 Bacteroidales bacterium
TACCAATGACCAATGTCCAATTCGGTTGCTGAGCGTTTGTCGAAGCACCAATTTACATCGCATACCACTTAGATTACTGCTGTTCTTAATTATGCTCCTGATTGGAAATGTTGGAAAAAGCCAGGACGCCCTGTTCACCAACTATCTGAACACCCCCATGCAAACAAATCCTGCCCTGGTGGCTTTCGATAATGATTTAAAAATCAGCCTAAATTACCGTGGACGAATATCCAGATTAAGCCAGAGCTATAATATGCCGGCTTTGTCGATTGTTTATCCGCTTATTAACCAGGAAAAATCAAAACGCTGGGGCGGATTAGGGTTTTCTGTACTTTCAGATATGTCGGGCAACAGCCAGATGATTAAAACCACCGGTGCCAGCCTGGCCTTTGCATACAATATTCAAATTAGTGATATACAATTTATTAGTGCAAGTTTGGGAGCGGGTTATTATCGTCGGCAAGTAAACCTGAATAATCTAAGCACCTGCAGTCAGTATGTACCCAACCAGGGTTTTGATCCCACCATTCCTATTAATGAAAGCTTTACCAGCGAAACTAAAGGCTACCTTGATTTATCCACCGGGATGGTGTGGCAACTGACTGATAAACAGGGTAATAACAGAGCGTTTGTAGGAATTTCAGCATTTCATCTTAACCAACCCGACATTTCTTTGAACGAGATAGAAGATGCTTTGCCCTTCAGATATGGCCTGCAATTAGGTTACAGAGTATTTTCAAGCTCAAAAATCAACATCTTTCCTGATGCCGGCCTCGATTACCAGGCAGAAATATTGCGCTACAATTTAGGAGTTAATATTAAAATTCTGTTTAAAGGTTTGGAACAAGGTTATTTACAGGATGCTTCCATTAGTTTCAGACCTCGATATCTGTCTGATAATCTGGCTTCAATTGGATTGGAGTTGCGAAAACCGGATTATGTAATTTCTTTTACCTATGATTTTAATGTTTCAAATCGTCCGGTGAACTCCAATATAGTTGATGCCTATGAAGTATACCTTGGTTTTAAAAAGACCCTTTTTAAACCAAACCAGAAAAAAGAAAAAATAATTGTTGATGATCAATACATTGTAGGAGAAGAAAGGCTATTTAATAAAAATAATGAAGTTATCGTACTAAGAGATACAGTATATCTTGAAGATACAAGTAAAATAGTAGAAAAAGAATGGTCTGAAAAATTAAGCGATCCGGAACGCAAGATTACATTTAACTACAAAAGTGATAAAGTAGAGAATGAAGCGAAGGATGTGCTCGACGAAATTATTACTTACTTGAAAGCCAATAGGGATTATGTAATTGAAATAGAAGGACATACAGACAATATTGGCGAAACTGAGAGTAATAAACGACACTCATTACGAAGAGCGCAAGCCATCAGCAATTATTTAGTCAAGCAAGGTATTTTACCGAGCAGGATAAGGGTGAGAGGCAAAGGTGAAGGCAAACCCATCGCTACCAATGCCACAGAAGAAGGCCGGGCCAAAAACAGAAGGGTGGAATTTAGGTTGTATCGGATTATTAAATAAAATAGAAAATGGAAATTAAAACTATTCTAAAATGCAAAATAGAACAATAACGTAAACCCAAACTGCCATGAAAGGGCATTAGCAATAGCAATGGGCACGTGTCCGACTGGCGGAAAGCCCTATGATAGGATCAATCAAAGTATGGACTGGCCCTGAAAGGGCACAAGCAACAGCATAGGGCATCGCCCTATGAATATAGTCAATGCATGTAAAACCCAGCCCTGAAAGGGCGCAAGCAAATGAATGAAAACAACATATATAAATTAAGTCTAACCTGCCCTGAAGGAGCACAAGCAAAATAACATGTCCCAATCATTATCAAAAGTATACATACACATTACATTCAGCACAAAACACCGCCAAACGTTTATTGATGATCAGATAAAAACGTCGCTTCTCGAGTATCTTGGCGGAATTTGCAAAGGTTTGGAATGCAATCCTATAAAAATAGGAGGTCATTCAGACCATGTTCATGTATTCTTTTTATTATCGAAAAAAATTGCACAAATGACATTGATGGAAGAATTAAAAAAACAATCATCGAAATGGATTAAAACAAAAGGAAAAGCCTATGCCAATTTTTATTGGCAAAATGGATATGGTATATTTTCGGTTAATCCTGTAGAATCAGATATTGTTGTTAAATATATCGAAAATCAAGCAGAGCATCATAAAAAAATTAGTTTTCAAGATGAGTTCAGGGCATTTCTTAAAAAATACAAGATTGCATATGATGAACGATATGTTTGGGATTAGAATTCAAGGCTTTCGCCCTTACAGGGCTTGATTTAACGCATCCAAATTACACAGGGCGATGCCCTGCGCTATTGCTAAAAGGCTTTCAGCCTTAACTAAACGACATTGGTATAGAAATAAAAGAAAACATCAATTATATCGGAAAATATCTTTGGATATCCTTACTCCATATAAAATCAATATTCAAATGAATAAAATAAAATTAATTAGCCTGTTCATCATCCTATTATTAGCTAAAAACCAAGCGTTTAGCCAAGATATAGAGCACGTATTTGACAGGTTCAAAAAGCGGCCATTTAAGTTCTCTGGAGGAATTTCAGCCAATCAGGTATTTTATGGGGCCACAGGTATTGATAACCGCCGTTCACCATATACCTACTACCTTTCAGGTAATGTAAATATTGCCTTTTACGGATGGAATTTTCCTTTTACCTTTTCTTTGTCCGATCAGGAGTCTCAGTACCAGACACCTCCATTTCAATCTTTTGACAGATATGGGGTTACGCCTTATTATAAATGGATTAAACTTTATGCTGGTTACAGCAACATGACTTTTTCACCTTATACTTTTAATGGATATACATTTCTTGGTGGTGGAGCGGAAATTACACCCGGAATCTTTAATATCAGCGCCTTTTATGGACGTTTGAATGAAGCTGTTGAAGAGGATACAGCGGCAAATATAACCCCTGTCTACCAGAGAATGGGCTATGGGTTTAAGTTTGGTGTAAAAAAGGAGGGAGACTATGTAGACGTGATGTTTTTTAAGGCCAAAGATGATGTCAATTCATTGCAATATCTATCGGACGATTGGGAAATTACTCCTGGTGAAAATCTTGTTTTGGGAGTAAAAGCCGGTAAAACATTGATTAAATCATTAAAACTTGAAGCTGAGTATGCCAGTACAGCTATCACAAGGGATATCAGGGCACAAGAGCAATCGGAAAAAGTACCCTATATTTTCTCAAAATTAAACGGTTTGTTTACGCCCCGGGTTTCAAGTGAATATTACAACGCATTCAAAAGCAGTTTAAATTATTCGGGTAATGGATACGGATTAGGCGCAGCCTACGAAAGAATAGATCCGGGTTATGAAACTATGGGAGCATATTATTTCAACAACGACCTGGAAAAAATTACAGTAAACGCAAACACAAGTTTGTTGAAGCAAAAAATGCAATTAGCTATTAATGTGGGATTTGAACATAATAATCTGAATGATGATAAGCTATCAAGTATGAAAAAAACGGTAGGATCTATAAATGTAAATTATGCCCCGTCGGCAAAATGGAATTTTGCAGCATCCTATTCTAACTTCACAAGTTTCACCAACATCCGTTCAGATTTTGAAATCATCAACCAGGTAAACCCTGTTGAACGAATTGATACCCTCAATTTTACACAGCTTACACAAAGTGCCAATGCAAATGTTTCCTACCTGATTGGAGATCCAAACAAGGCCGATAAAAAACAATTTTTGAACCTGAATGTAAGCAGTCAGATTGCAGCTAACGAACAACAAGGCAATCCTAATTCAGGATCGGCATTTTATAATGGCAATGTTAGTTATACCATTAGCCTTGTCCCTAAAAATATGTCAATTACAGCAGCTGTTACCGGTAATTATACAGAAATGCCTAATGCATATACTGCCATGATGGGCCCAATGGTTTCATTAAGCAAATTATTTCTTGAAAAAACAGTTCGTACAACAGCATCATTAGCTTGGAACCAAACCTGTGTAAATGAAGAAGTTACTAACAGTATAATTAATTTCAGAATAAATGGTTCTTACACTCTCAAAAAAGTACATAGTTTTAATCTAAGCCTGATTACTCTGAATAAAACGGAAACAACAATAGAAAGGCCTGATTTTACGGAGTTTACAGTTACCCTGGGATATAGTTACTCATTTGCAACAAGTGATGAAAGAAAAAAGAAGACTAAAAGTGAAAAAACAGGAATGTAGAAACTATCTTCAATTTTTTTGAAAAACGCATTAAACGATTTGAATATGGAAAGCCTGGATAAAACAAAAATCAATAATATGCTTATGATCGTTGGTTACTATTTCAACCAAAGACTGATCATTAAATTTTGAATAAGCAAATAGCAAGTAATAA
>JARGGF010000539.1 GCA_029210905.1 Bacteroidales bacterium
TGGAATGTTAGGTCTTGCAAGAATCCTTTTTAATGGTTTAATGAAAATTACCGGACGTGATGTACGCTCTTTTGAAAACAAAGAAGAAGCAATTGATTTTTTGACATTAAATTGAGAGATTTCATGCTTTGAAGTTTGTTGAAACTGAGAATTTATAGATCACAAATAAATATGCTATTTTGAAATCTTTTCAAAACCATTAGTGGCAACATTATATTTTAAATTGTTGTCTTTGAGTGTTTTTTTAAAATTTCCCAGTGTCAGTTTTCCTGTTCGCCACAATTTTAACTCCTCCTGAAGTTGATTAAGCTTTTGTTTTAGTTTTTCCTCACTACTTTTCTCTTTAACAACACTATTGTTCTCAAACTCAATGTTGCTATTCTGAATTAAGCTTCCCAACCCGCTTCTAAAACTCTTTTTTCCCATTATTGCGTATTTTCTATTTTCTCAATCTATGCTTAAAAATAATGCTCTGTTTTTTTTATTTAGATTGAGAGTGTCTCTTTAATATTTCTTTGCAAAGCTGCATATAGTCTTCAGCACCAAAACAATTAGGGTTGTACCTGAAAATATCAGTACCTTGACTAGGAGCTTCGGCCAATGCAATATTGTCCCTTATTTTTGTATTAAATACTTTGTCCTGGAAATAAGTATTAATGGTATCTACTACATCACGATGTAATATTTTCCTCCTATCATATTGTGTAACAAAAACTCCGGTAATTTCAATCTTTTTGTTCAACCTTTTTTTTACTTTATCTTTTACTTCAATGATTTTTGTGAGTCCTTTAATTGCCAGATAATGAGGTTGTAACGGAATAAAAAGTTCGTCGGCAGCAGTAAGTGCATTTATCGTTAATAATCCTAAACTGGGCGGACAATCTATCATTATATAATCATATTTATCAACCAGGGGGTCAAGTAATTCAGTAAATATATATTCACGTCCGGCCTCTGAACTTAACTCCATTTCTGCTCCGGAAAGCTCAAGGCTTGATGCAATTACATCTAAATTTGTATCAGCATTGATTGGAACCAGGGCATGCTCTCCTTTAAGTGCCTCGTATATGGTAAATTCAGGATCGTTAACGCCAAAACTTTGTGTTAGGTTAGCCTGGGGATCCATGTCAACCAAAAGTACTTTTTTCTTTAATCTGGCAAGGCCAGCGCCAATGTTTACTACCGAAGTGGTTTTACCAACTCCTCCTTTATGATTACTGCATGCAATAATTCGTCCCATTTATTATATTTTATTTTTAATTGTTTTACAGATCAAAATTTTTCAATCACAGATGTTATTTATCCTTTTAGTTATATGCAATTATCTTGCAAAAGTTCATATTTTAGAAAAAATAATCAATTAATTCTATAAAAGTAAAAAATATTTTAATAAGCCTATAATTAATGGCCATTAATACAGGGCAATTACAATCAATATATGCTGAAATTAGGTGAGTCCAATCAATAGACTGCTATATTTGGGATCATTTACAATTTAGCCTGGCAGGCTTTTCTTATTTTACCCTGGGCTTCACCACAGTTCGAAAAAGAATTGTATGAATTAATATATCGGCAGATCACAGCTTCTCATAAAATGTTAATAAATATTTTTATCCTTTATTAAAGTAATATCTGAATATCAAATTTTCAAAAAATCCGAATTATCTGTTTGAATATTAACATATTAAATTAATTATTGATGCATCATATTTCAAACCAAAACAAACGCAAATGGACTTAAATCATATGCTATTTGATTGATTAATAAGTAATATAATAGAGCCAATGAGTATTTAGTTAAAGAAAATTTTTAATTTTATGCTGATTTTGACCCAGAATTACCAAAAAAATTGAATATTATAATATTTATTAATAATTCAAGTTATAAAAAAGACGTGAGAGGTGGTAGTAAATTTAACAAACCTTAAAATAGAATTATGAAAAAATTGCTAAAATTTCAGCTTTTCATGATTGCAGCCATATTATTATTTAGCTGCGAAAAAAACGATTTTACACTTGATGAAAGCAACCAGAATCTTGTTTCGATTTCAGATGCAAAAATCATAGCTGAGCAAATCGGTTTAAGTGGTAAATCAACTCTTAAGTCAAAAGGAGTCCAGAGAAGAATTAGTGATATAGACGTTGTTTATGATAATGAACAACCGATGTATTATATTATTAATTTCGATAAAAACTCTGGATTTATTATTCTTTCTGCTGATAGACGATGTATGCCGATTCTGGCTTTTTCTGAGACAGGCTCTTTCATTAAGGAAGATGCATTCGGTGGGTTAGCTGATTGGATGGAAAGAACTGTTGATTACATCGAAATTATGAAAGCGGATACAGCAAAACTTATTTCATTTAATAGAAAACTATGGGAGGAGCTAGATATGCAAAAAGCTCCTGATCCTGAATTAGATCCAATTGACCCTGAAAATCCACCTGAGACTGGCCCTGTAATTACAGAAATAGGGCCGCTTTTAACAACAGAATGGGGTCAAGGGTGTGATTTCAATGCACAATGTCCTATAGCCCCAGATGGACCATGTGGTCATGCTTTCGCTGGTTGTCCAACAATAGCAGTTGCTCAAATAATGAGATATAAGGAACATCCGTCCAGCTATAATTGGGGTACAATGCTAAATACAGCATCAACAAATGAAACGGCTCGACTAATTTGGGATATTGGAGATGCAATAGGTGTTCAATGGGGTGGCGATGGAACTGGTTTGGAGCCAAGAGAACAAGAAGAAAACATACCTTCAGCCTTAAGAAACACATTTGGATATAGTTCTTCCGTGCAATACATTGACTATTTTGGGAACCATGACAGAGTTGTTCAGGAATTAAAATGGCGTTGTCCTGTTTACATGCGTGGTGGTGAGAAAAAGTATTGGGCAGGCTTAATACCTTATTATGGTGGTGGTCATGCTTGGGTCTGTGATGGATATCGGCAATATCAATACCCAACTCATTCATATTTGTATTTGCATATGAATTGGGGTTGGAGAGGTATTTCCAATGGATTTTTTGCATTTAACAACTTTAATCCGATGCTAAATGGCGAAAGACAGGATTATAATTATAAAGTTGGTTGTATTGTTGGTATCAGACCTTGATTTTGAGATAATTAAAATTAAAAATATGAAAATGATAAAATTATTAGTAATATCAACTATTTTATTCTTAATTAATAGTTGTGAGAAGGAGAAAAATGATATGACAATTGTTGAGTTAACTATGGATATTAGTTACAAAGATAATGATGGTCTAGATTTATTAGATCCTGTAAATGAAAACTCATTTAAAAAAGAGCAGATTAATTTATACCATTATATCGATGGTGAAGGTAAACTTTTTTATCAGGAAAATCTTGACTATCAGAAAGGATTTAATATTTACAAAGAGGAAGGCATAAGTGACAATTACTATTTACGGATTACTGCACCTAATGATTATGACAACGGATCGGAAATCAATCCTTATGAAGCAATTACATTATTAGAACTAGATGAAAGTATTATTGATACAATTAAATGTAAAATTGAAAAAGGAGAAAATTCTTTAGTTTGTAAGCAAATTATTTATAATGATATTGTAGTTTGGCGTTGGGAAGATAATACAGAAAGAAGGTTCACTATAATAAAATAAATATAAAACGGTTAGATTATGACACACAGTATAGTTAATTGCCGGGCTTGTGTGTATGCGAGCAGCACAGCTCGTATCAAAAGTAGTTGTAACTTGAAAGGAAAGTGCTTCGAAATCGGCAGCCAGATACCGCCAGTAGTTAATTTTCATATCCAAAAAGATCAGTTATCCTTGTAGGTTTTAATTATTGCCTGTTTTAATCTTACGAATCTATTATTCAAATAAATAACTAAAATTTAAAAACATGAATGTCCTAAGCCGTTTCATTTTGTTAGGCCTAATTTTTCTGGCAGCTTCTTTTTCATTATCCGCACAGGAAAAAACAAATCCAAGCCCAAGGAATGCAAATTATAATATTAATGTTGAATTAGATACTGAGAAAAAAGTCCTGAACGGCCAGATGGAATTAATCTGGAAAAATATAAGCCAGGATACCATAAATGAATTACAATTCCACCTCTATCTTAATGCTTTTAAAAACAACCGAACTACCTTTATGACTGAATCCGGGGGCAGCTTCAGAGGCGATGCAGCCAGTAAAGATGACCTGGCCTGGGGATATATTGATATTCTTGATATTAGGTTTAAAGGGGGGGAGTCGTTAAATTCTAAAATTGAATTTATCCAACCCGATGATGGAAATAAATACGATCAGACTGTAATGCGTATTCAATTGTCTAACAGCATATTGCCCGGGCAAGAAGTCAACATTCTTTGTAATTTTAAATCAAAACTGCCCAAAATATTTGCCCGTACGGGCTTTGCAG
>JARGGF010000053.1 GCA_029210905.1 Bacteroidales bacterium
TCGAAGGTATGCGAACGGAACGATATTGCAGAAATGACAGTTAAGCAGATCAATTATCTTCAAATTATCGATCAGAATGACAATTTGACATTCAGCAAACTGGCCGAAATTACTAAAATTACCAAACCTTCAGTATCCGATTTAATCAATAAGTTACAAGGGTTTAACTGCGTTTATAAAGAAAAATGTACCAGGGATGGCAGGGTTTCTTATATCAGATTAACAGAAAAAGGCATGAACATTGCCAGACATAAAAATACGGCTGTAAAAAATTTAATTAACAGAATAATGGAATCCTTAACAAATGATGAAATTGAATTACTAATTCAGCTTTTTAACAAAGTAAGGTAATATTTTTTTATTCATTTAGTTAGGTAAAAACTAACTAATAAAAACAAACAGATGGAAAACAAAAAAATAAATCAAGAGCAATGGGTTTTGCCATTATATAATACCGTTTTATTCCCTAAAATGGCTGCAAAAATTGAATTAAACAAAGTAGATGCCAGCAGGTATAAAAACCTTTTTGATAATCAGGTAAATTATTTAATAGGACTTACAGTTAAAGAGGCCAAAAAAAATGGACAACTTACTGAATATGACTTGTTTAATACAGGAACATTGCTGAAAATTGAATCCTTTCAGACATCAGCAAGAGGTGTTTCTATACACGTTAAGGCCATAAAAAAAGTAAAGGTTGAACAGCTATTTTTTAATGAGAACGAAATTACTGCCCGATATGCTGAAGTAGTAGATATTGCAGATTTAAGTACCTCAAATGAGGCCAATATGCTTGAATTCATAAAAAAATTCTTACTTGAATTGAGTACAAAATTTCAGGGTTCTGAACCATTTGTCCGCGAAATGGAAAGGCTATCCTCTTTGGAAGAAATTATTGCTTTGGTAATGCCCTATTTGCAAATTGGAATTGCAAAAAAAATTGAGTTACTTGAAAAAAGCTCAAGAAAAGAAATAGGCATGCAATTTATGCATTTATTAGTCCGGCAAAAGGATCTGATTGATTTTCAAATTGATTTATCGCATAAAATTAATGAAAAATTTAATAAATCTCACCGTGAAGCCATTCTGAGAGAGCAGCTTAAAGCCATACAAGAAGAATTGGGTGAAGGAAATTCTTCCAAAAAGAAAGACTACCGGGCGCTAATTGAAGCTGCTGAAATGCCGGAAGATGTAAAAGAAGTTGCTATGGAACAAGTTGACAAACTTGATAGTTTTGGTCCACAAAACCATGAATCCGGCATTATACAAAACTATTTGGATCTATTGATTGCTTTGCCCTGGAAAACTGGCGCGAATGCTGAAATAGATATAAATAATTCTCGGGAAATTCTTGATAATGAACATTATGGCCTCGAAAAGGTAAAAGAACGGATAATCCAACACCTTGCAGTTATGAAACTAAAAAAGGAGAAAAAAGGTTCCATCCTTCTTTTGGTCGGACCTCCGGGAACAGGTAAAACCAGCCTGGGTAAAAGCATTGCAAATGCTCTTGGACGGAAATATGTTAGAATGAGCCTTGGTGGCATACGAGATGAAGCAGAGATTCGTGGCCATAGAAGAACATATATTGGTGCACTCTCCGGCAGAATCATTCAGGGAATGAAAAAAGCAGGTGAAAAAAATCCTGTTTTCGTGCTTGACGAAATTGATAAACTCATGACTGCTTATAGCGGCGATCCAGCAAGTGCATTACTAGAAGTTCTTGACCCGGAGCAAAATAATAGTTTCGTGGATCATTATCTGGAAGTTCCTTATGATTTATCAGAAGTGTTTTTTGTGGCCACAGCCAACTCTTTAAACTCAATACCAGGCCCATTGCTGGACAGAATGGAAGTTATCGAAATATCAAGCTACACCAACCGGGAGAAACTTGAAATTGGTAAAAGGCATCTTCTTAAAGAAGTAATTGAGGAACATGGCCTGTCGCAAGAGCAAATTATAATTAATGATGATACCATGGAAACCATCATTGGCAAATACACTCGCGAAGCGGGGGTGCGTGGCCTAAAAAAACAACTGGCCAAAATAGTACGAGTTGTTACCGAAAAAATAGTTTCTGGAAAATCTGAATCTCCATTTATTTTGGAAGAGAAAAACCTTGTAGAAATCCTTGGCAGACAAAAAGTTAGACTGGACAATGCTTTAAAAGAAGTATTTCCAGGTGTAGTAACCGGTCTGGCCTGGACACCTGTTGGTGGCGATGTATTATTTATTGAAAGCTCCTTTATGAAAGGGAAAGGCGAATTAATACTTACCGGACAACTTGGTGATGTGATGAAAGAATCTGCAAAGATATCCATGAGTCTTATCCGTTCCAGATTGGTACATATGATAAAGCAATTTGACTTTTCTAAAAATGATATCCACATACATGTACCTTCCGGTGCTATTCCGAAAGATGGGCCATCGGCTGGTATCACTTTGTTTACGGCTTTGGCATCAATGATACTGGGCAAAAGCGTGGATACTAAACTGGCCATGACGGGTGAAATTACCCTGAGAGGTTCTGTAATGCCAGTTGGCGGAATTAAAGAAAAGGTACTAGCAGCGCATCGTGCGGGCATTAAAAAAATTCTGCTTTCCATTGAAAACGAAGAAGATGTAAATGAAATACCTGCTGATGTTCGTGAACAATTGAAGTTCAAATTTGTTAAAAACATTGAAGATGTGGTAGAGGAAGCTTTGGGGATAAGCTTACCAAAGGCCGTATTTTACTCAGATCATTATATCTCCGGTAAAATATCTGACAATTCGATAGTACATAATTAATTTATAAATTCTTAAAATACAAATAGTTAATAATATATTTAAAAATGGATATCCTTGAAAAATTAAAGTGGCGCTATGCTGTAAAAGAATTTGATGCCGATAAAAAAGTACCTGAAGAAACCGTAAAAAGGCTACTTGAGGCAGTTAATTTATCAGCTACCTCAATGGGATTGCAGCAGTTCAGAATTATGGTGATTGAGGATCAGGAAATGAAGAACCGCTTATTTGAACTATCTGGCACACAAAAACAAATAAACACGGCATCGCATATTTTGGTTTTTGCCTGTTTAAATAATCTTGATGACGAATATATTGAAAAATATACTGACAAAATGGCTATTGAGAGGAGCCTGCCTGAAAATGTAGCTGCAGATTTAAAATTAAGGTTTAAGAATATGGTGGGATCAATCCCGAAGGATCAAAAAGCCATATGGGAAGAGAAACAAGCTTACCTTGGATTGGGTAACTTGCTTACTGTTGCAGCTATTGAAGGGGTAGATACATGTCCTATGGAAGGTTTTAGCAGAGAAAAGTACGATGAAATACTTGGGTTAAAAGACAAGCAATTGCGTGCTGTAGTGATTTGCCCTATAGGCTATCGTTCTGAAAATGACCGGTTTCAGCATTATAAAAAAGTAAGGTTACCATTGGAGGATTTTATGGTAAACTGATATTTTCGAATAATTCATTAATTTAAAAAAGAATTGCTGGTAATCAGCGCTTTATCATGCAGTTCTTTTTTTATGGTATTTGAAAAACAGATAAATTCAGAGCTCAGTATCTTGGTATATTTTAGGTTTTGGAATCGCAAATTAGAAATTAAAAAGTAGTTGGATTATAAACCTTGAATTGTATAGGCAATAGTTTTTTCCTCTAAAATTGATTAATCAACTATATTTACTCAATAGTAAAACAATTTTTTATCCGCTGATTACCCAGATGTACGCAGATAAAAAAAAATATATGCAATAACTAGCACAGCGATTTCATCACCGAAGGGAGTAATTTGCACCACCTGCGAACAATCACTTTTTATCATGAATATTGCTGTTGGATGTCAAAAATTAAAAATTCAAACTTGGGTATATTTAGATATAATCTTTAAAATTACTGAGGTATGAAACAATAAGTGATCTGAGCAACCAAAATCCAATAAATAAAGGTTTTAAGTACAATTTTTATTGCCGTAATGATTACAAATATCACTAAACTCCTTGAAACATTTGTTAGTTGTTATATATTTTGCTTTTCACTCCAGGAACCATGGATGTTACTTAATTGAAAAGATCAAAAACCGTATTTGCGGAATATCCTAAAATTATCAAATCAATCAAACAACCCACATTAATTATTCAGGGCATAAATGGTCCATATATTCCTATTGAACATGCAGTTAGATTAAGCAATGATATTGAAAATTCGAAATTGGTAGTGCTTGAAAAAACTGGTCATTTTATTCCTATTGATGTGCCGGCATTTGCAGGTAGCAAGATTGGTAAGTTTCTAAATGGCAAAGAATAAAATATTAAGGAGCCAATCTCACAATCTCCCAATCGTCCTTTTTTAAAGTATATTGTATCCTGTCGCTCAGTCGGTTAGCACGGCCTTGCCAGAATTCAAAAAGATTAGGTTTTAAGATATATCCACCCCAATAATCAGGTCGCTTAAGTTTTTGAATTCCGGTTTTTAGCTCTAATTCATTCTTTTTATTCAATAAATAGTCACGATTTGGAATTTCCTGCGATTGTGGTGAAATAGTAGCACCTAGTTGGCTATCGAACGGACGTTTATTGAAATATTCGTCAGAAAGATCCGCTGAAAGTTTCTCTACTATTCCTTCAATTCGAACCTGACGCTCAAGGTCAGCCCAGAAAAAAATAAGCGAGGCATTTGGGTTTTTGCTTAGTTGTTTGCCTTTCTTACTATGGTAATTGGTATAGAACATAAAGCCTTCATCCGCAACACCTTTAAGTAAAACTACACGTGACGAAGGTCTGTTATCAGCCCCTACCGTTGACAAAATCATGGCATTGGCTTCATTTATTTCTTTCTCCAAAGCAGTATCCAACCACTTCACAAACTGATTAAAAGGGTTTTTATCCACTTCTTTTTTACTCAGTTCAGCCAAGGTATAATTTGTCTTTTTATTGGAAAGATCACGTAGCATATTGATAATTGTTTGCTGAGGATGTCTAAAAAGTGATTTTTTTGCCACAAATTCTCAAAAACACCAAATTACACTAAATGCAATACATTGACAATTAACCTTTTGTGTTATTTGGTGCATTTGTGCATCGCCTTCGGCAAGCCTTGCGCCTCCGCTAAAGCTTCAGCGGCACGCGGATGGCGACCGAAGGTTTTAGTGGTAATTTTTCTTTCTTTGACTTTTTAGAATCCCTCAGCGTATTCTGATTTAGTCCTACTTTGTCAATTTTTTATATCTTAGTCTTTGAGGACCTGTGTCGCCAAGTCTTTTCTTGCGATTCTCCTCGTAATCAGAGTAGCCGCCTTCAAAATAGTACACCTGCGAATCGCCTTCGAATGCTAAAATATGGGTGGCTACACGGTCAAGGAACCACCTGTCGTGCGATATCACCACAGCACAACCCGCAAAGCTTTCCAGCCCTTCTTCAAGTGCACGTAAAGTATTAACATCTATATCGTTGGTAGGCTCATCAAGCAATAATACATTGGCCTCGTCTTTTAAAGTAAGTGCTAAATGTAAACGGTTTCTTTCTCCACCTGATAACACCCCGCATTTCTTTTCCTGATCGGCACCGTTAAAGTTAAATCGGCCAACATATGCACGGGAGTTAATCAATCGGTTACCCAATTTAATCTCTTCACCTCCTCCTGAAATTACCTGATAAACAGACTTTTCAGGATCAATAGAAACATGTTGTTGATCAACGTAAGCCAGTTTTACAGTTTCTCCAACCTTAAAAGTTCCACCATCAGCAGATTCCAAACCCATTATCATTCTGAAAAGTGTAGTTTTACCTGCACCATTTGGACCAATAATTCCAACAATTCCGGCAGGCGGCAACTTAAATTCAAGGTTTTCAAATAATAATTTATCGCCAAATGCTTTTGAGACGCCTTGTGCTTCAATAACTACATCTCCTAAACGGGGCCCATTTGGAATAAATATTTCAAGTTTTGCTTCCTGTTCTTTTGTATCCTGATTCAATAATTTATCGTAGGCGGATAAACGTGCTTTTGATTTTGCCTGTCGGGCTTTGGGACTCATCCTCACCCATTCCAGCTCACGTTCAAGGGTCTTTCTGCGTTTACTTTCCGATTTTTCTTCCTGCTCTAATCTCTTTGACTTTTGATCAAGCCACGAAGAGTAATTGCCTTTCCAGGGAATGCCCTCTCCTCTATCTAATTCGAGTATCCATCCAGCAACATTATCAAGGAAATAGCGGTCGTGTGTAATGGCAATCACCGTACCTTTGTATTGTTGTAAATGCTGTTCCAGCCAGTCAACCGATTCGGCATCAAGGTGGTTGGTTGGCTCATCAAGCAGCAGCACATCAGGCTCTTGCAACAATAACCTGCATAATGCAACCCTACGACGCTCCCCTCCTGAAAGATGCTTAATCATCGCATCTTCCGGCGGACAACGAAGCGCATCCATGGCACGTTCAAGCTTATTGTCGAGTTCCCATCCATTATGATGATCAATTAAATCTGAAAGTTCACCTTGTCGTTCGATGAGTTTGTTCATTTCATCGTCTGACATGGGCTCTGAAAACTTCAGGTTCACCTCTTCATACTCTTTCAGAATGGCTACTATTTCAGCCGTACCTTCTTCTACTATTTCACGAACAGTCTTATTGTCATCAAGTTTTGGTTCCTGTTCCAGCATTCCAACAGAATAACCCGCAGAGAAAGCCACTTCGCCTTCAAACGATTTTTCAGTGCCTGCAATAATTTTTAAAAGGGTGGATTTACCGGAACCATTTAAACCAATTACGCCAATTTTAGCGCCATAGAAAAATGAAAGGTAAATATTATTCAGCACCTTTTTATGTGGAGGAAAAGTTTTGCTCACTCCCACCATTGAGAAAATAACTTTTTTATCGTCGGACATTTTTTTAGAACTTAAAAATTAGAAATTGGGAATTAGATATTAGATATTCAAAATTTAAAATACTGTACATTTTTATTTCATGTTGCGAATTCTTATTTCAACCGATTTTTCATCTTGTAACAATTCAACTAATTTGTTTGTATCGGTTTCGCCAAAATGATATGGATAAAGAATTTTTGGTTTAAATGCTTTGGCCGCATCTGCAACCATTTCGGGTGTCATAGTATAAGGTAAATTCATGGGCAAAAAGGCGATGTCTATTTTCTTTAATTTCTTCATTTCCGGTATATTTTCTGTATCACCGGCAATGTATATTTTTTTACTTCCAATAGTCAAAATGTAGCCGTTACCAACTCCTTTAGGATGGTAAAAATCACCATTGTTACGCTTATGAATTAAATTATATGCAGGAACTGCATCTATTTTAAGACCAGGCATTTCAGCCTTATCACCATTTTTCATCACTAAAGCATTTTTTAGTTCCGTCGCATTTTCTTTACATGTTTCCGTAAATATAATTTGAGTACTGTCTTTTATTATTGCATTTATGGCTTGTAGATCAAGATGATCGCCATGATTATGAGTAATTAGAATTAAATCAGCTTTTGGTAATTTACTGTAATCGGCTAACTTTGAAAAAGGATCGACATGAATTATTTTACCATCAAATTGAAACAATAAGGTTCCGTGACCAATAAATGTTATTTCAAGATCACCTTTTTTAGTTTTTAAGGTATCTGTCTTAAAATCAGTTTGAGCCTCCATGTGATTATTCATAAAGTTTATAAAAAATATAAGTAGAAATATCCTTTTCATAATAAATCCGTTTAATTTGAAATTACCCTAAAATTAAGACATTTTTCTGAAACCTGAATCCAACAATCAGTCAGATTATTAAAACTGAAAATAAATAAACGGCTGTACATCCTCAGATTTAAATTGGATCACCACCTGAACCAAAATAATAAAGACCGCAAGTTTAAATATATATGAAGACTTAATGTACCGCTCCATCACTTTGTTATTCCATTTAACTGGCGTAGAATGCATTACAAAACCAATAACCAGTAATATTACCCAAACATACCTTACCTTTAAAAAAGGCCAGGCAAAGGCTAAATCCATCTCTGTTCCAATTTTTTTAATAATTGAAACAGCCACACTAAACGCATCTTCCACTTGCTTTACAACTATGGTTTCTGTTCCTTGAGAAATTTCTTTTCTTATCAGCAGATTGTTTTCGGAAATACCCAAAGGCTGGTTTACAGTATTTACCAATGAATCATTTTGAAAAATCTTAACTTTTAAAATATTCACTCCATTAGCATATTCAATTGCCGACTCTGTTCTTTTATTATCAGCCATTTGTTCGCTATACTTATATACCTGATGCTCAATGTTATTTGCCCTGAAAAATATCCACAGGAAAATAACAAAATGAAAAGTGATAAACCATGAAACGGTGTTTGTAGGCCATTTATTTGGTATTTTATCCAACAGAGATTTTGTACCCTTATGAATAGCCAGTGCAAGCCCATGCCATGCCCCCCAAAAAACAAATTTCCAGGAAGCACCATGCCATAATCCGCCCAGGAACATCGTAATAAAAAGGTTGATATACATTCTTGTCCTTCCTTTTCGGTTGCCTCCCAAAGGAATATAAAGATAATCGCGTAACCATGAGGATAAAGAGATGTGCCACCTTCTCCAGAAATCAGTGATATTCAATGCCTTATATGGAAAATTAAAGTTTACCCCCAGGTCAAATCCCATGATTTTACCCAAACCAATTGCCATATCTGAATATCCTGAAAAATCGCAATAAATCTGAAGTGTGTAGCCATAAACTGCCATTAAATTCTCAAAACCTGAATAATGGGTGGGATCTGCAAAAACCAGGTCGTTATATTGCGAAATGTAATCAGCAATTACCGCTTTTTTGAATAAACCCACCATTATCATCCAAAGACCAGCATACACCTCTTCCTTTTTTATAGTAATCGGTTTTTTAAGTTGCGGTAGAAACAAATTTGCTTTAACAATAGGGCCAGCAACTAATTGAGGGAAAAAAGAAAGAAAAAAGGCATAGTCGAGTATATTTTTGGTGGGTTCAATTTTTTTCCAGTACACATCAAGCACATAACTAATTGACTGAAAGGTATAAAAAGAAATCCCTATTGGTAAAAAAATATCTAAAGGTTGAAAGTTATTTCCCGCAATGGTATAAAAATTACCAAGGAAAAAGTTGGTATATTTAAAATAGAATAATATCCCAAGGCTTACCCCAACAGATAAAAAGAGCCAGATTCGCTTATAAATTAACTTTTTTGCCTGCACAATTGCCAAAGCAAAACTAAAATCTGTGATGGTTGTAAAAACCAAAATCCAAAGATACCAACCACTTGATTTATAGTAAAATAATAAGCTAAAAGCAATAACAAATAAAGTGACACTGATTCTGTTTTTATGGATTAAAGCATAAATACTAATAAATCCAATAAACAATACCAAAAAAATACCGCTATTAAAAATCATTGGAGAATTAGCATCGTATCTTAATATCTCCTCAATATATCTTAAAAAATTCATCAATATCTATCTAAGTGGTTGTAAAATAGTAACATTAGCAGAATTTCTTGCTTTCTCATCAGGCTTTTTCAAGCGAATTGGCTTGTAACTTTTGTTTTCAACCCAAACAGCAATTGAATCCATCCACATTGCCGACGAAGCTTTTGTGGGGTGGGCACCGTCACTTGTGCGCTTATAGTTTAAGTTTTTCGAAGCAAAATAGTGGAGCGGACCAACATTTTTTAATATCATTTCATTTATTCCGGTGTCATCCTTCCAGTTTGGCGGGCCTATCCAAATATAATTTAAGGTATCAATTTGTCTGATTATATGCTTAACATTTTTATTTCTTTTCCTGATGATGTCACTGACAAACAACTCGTTGGCACCCAAAACAAGCATGATATATGTTGGCTTGTATTCATCTATAAAATATTTAAGAGTATCAGTAGAACCATACCACAGCGTAGAAGAACTATACCAAATAACTGTCTTTAAATCGTGTCCATTGGCGGCTACATAGTCTTTTAGCCGGAGCATAAGGCCTTCAAGCATTGAATCACCAATAAGTAAAATTCTTTGTGAAGCAGTATCAGCAGGCTGTTGGACTTCTTTTCCAACCAAAGTATCGCGGAGATTTAATGCTTTACCATAAGGATATTCAGGAATTCCTAAAATAAATTCTTTAATCGGGGTTTTCTTTAAAACAATACCTTTAAATTCAATTTCATAATCAGAAAAAGAATAAGCGGTCAGCAATGTAGTGGTAATTAGCAGCATAGCTACAATCTTCCAGATAATATTCATAATCTTATATGTTTCTATTGTTCAAATAGCCAATTGAGTAGTCCATTTTCACGATAAGCTTTCACCCAACTTCCATGTCCAACGCCTTTGTATTCGGTATATTTGGAGTTTCCGCCCAACTGCCTGACAGATTTAATCATGTTTCTTGTTCTGCTAACAGGCACTACTTTATCATTATTGCCATGAAAAGCCCAGACAGGTATATTTTTAATCCGATAGGCCATGGATTCGTCACCACCCCCACAAATTGGAATGGCTGCAGCAAATTTTTCAGGATAGCGGGCGATCATATCCCAGGCACCATAACCACCCATAGAAAGTCCGGTAATATAGATTCTGGAAGTATCAATGGGGTAAATCTGAATCATTCCATCAATCAATTTCATGGTATTTTCAATTGCCCACGATGCATTTTCAGGCATTTTATGGCTCTGTGCCGACCAGTCAACTTCCACCCATTTTTTACCTGCCGGACATTGAGGTGCAATTACAAATGCCTGATAATTAGCTAGATTAGATGAATCTAAAAAAAGATCTTTAATATGAATAATTTGTTTTTTGTTATCATTGCCCCGTTCACCAGCTCCATGAAGAAATAAAATCAAGGGATACGTTTTCGTTTCAAAAATCTTTTCCTGAGATTCACGTAAGCTGTATAAATAATCAAGAGGTTTTAAGATGTTGTATGGGAGTGTATCTTGTTCAACCACAAATATTTCTTCATGGAATTTACTTTGTGCTGAATTCTTAAAAGGAATCATTACAATACAAAAAAGTAACAAAATAAATATCCACTTAAATCTCACAAAACTCATATTTTTATTAAAAAAAAAGCTTGGCAAATGTAATTAAATTCTTGAAAAACCTAAAGGAGAATTAAATCTGAATAATAATAAATGTAGTAAGCTGTGTTTCTACTTAAATCAAGGGATTTAGAAAACAAATCAGACTTGGCAAACTTTATGCTAACAAAATGAGGCTGTTTAAAAAGACAAAGAGGTCTGATTTATCAGCCTCTTTTTTTAATTATAACCGTAAACATGCATCACCTTTTGTTAACAACGTTGTTTTGTAAGTGCCAGGACAATAGCTAGTTATGGATTTTATCAACATAACTGTAATTACCAGAAAACCAGTATGTTGCAAGAAAGGGAAACGTTCCACGTGAAACATAAATACTTGTATTTCAGGGATATAATAACTATCTTTGATGTGGATTATAAAAGAAATAGCAATGCAAGTATTTAAACCTTACAACCAAAATCAAACTTTGCTTTTCCCACCAAATTTATCTGATATGATCCCGGAAGAACACCCTGTGCGGCTGGTAAGTACCATTGTAGATAAATTGGACATAAGCGAAATTTTGGCAACCTACAAAGGCGGGGGCACAAGCAGCTACCATCCGCGGATGTTATTAAAAGT
>JARGGF010000540.1 GCA_029210905.1 Bacteroidales bacterium
CACGACTCTTTATGGGAGAGAATTTGTTTTAAACTTTTCCCTTTGGTTGTTTCATCCGAGGCTTGATCTGCTTTACTTTGTCCTGCCAAAATGTATTCCTGTTCTTCTTTTGTAATCCATGGGTGTTTTTTTGGACCTGTTTTATTTATGATCAACCATGGAATGATCCACAGTATTCCAAATGAACCAATTACCATGAAAGTAACCCGCCATCCGAATGCTACAAAAAGTGCAGCGATGAACGGTGGTGCAATTACAGAGCCTATTGAAGCGCCGGCATTAAACAGGCCCTGAGCTATGGCTCGTTCCTTAATAGGGAACCATTCTGCATTACTTTTTACAGCGCCAGGCCAGTTTCCTGCTTCTGAAACGCCAAGAGTAGATCTGAAAATACCAATGGATAAGAATCCCCGAACAGTAGAATGAAGAAATGAAGATAATCCCCAAACACCTATTGAAATCACATATCCAATTCTGGTACCTACTTTATCAAACAATTTGCCTGAGAAAAGCTGACCCAGAGCATATGCAACCATAAAAATATTTAGTATGTTACTATAGTCATCTTTGTTCAAATCTAATGATTGTGATATGGAACCTTCCACATCTGAATTTCCCCACATGATGGACAAAGCACTTCTGTCGATGTAATTGATAACAGTAGCCAGAAAAATTAATCCAATTATTACCCACCTTAATCCTTTAATTTTCATCGTTTTAACAATGTTTATGATTGCTTATTATTTTTTATCTCCAAAATAGGAAACAGCACTTCCATCTAAAAAATCCTGCCGTGCAGGGCTGAAAACATCAATTAACATCCCTTCTTCAATGCATACTGTTCCATGAACAACATCTGGTTCCATATAAATTACATCACCGGCTGTTACCATTTTTTTATTATTTCCTACCATGAATTCAAATGTTCCTTCAACAACATAGGTGGTTTGCGAATGAAAATGATCATGAGGCGAACCTACAGAACCAGTTTTGAATTTTACTTTCACCATCATTATATTGGCATCGAATCCCATAATTTGACGAGAGACACCACCTCCCAATTCTTCCCATTCCAACTCTTTGGCAATTAAAAAATTAGCACTTCTTTTTTTGTTTTCCATGTTATATTTTTTTATATATTTTTAAATAAATGATATGGCCCTTCCCATATCAACTTTTTTCCTTCAACACTTATTGAATGCTGTTTTGATTTATCAGCATTCTCGTTCGATATGGCCAGATATATTTTTTGTGCTGAGTTTGAACTAATTTCGACAATTGTATAATCGTTATCATTATATAAAGTTCTTACTGACTTTACATTACCGTTGATATTATTTGTAACTTCAGTAACCGGATTTGTGCTTCCATGCGATTCTATTACTGTTGCAAATACCTGGTTTTTTGCATCCTTTTGGCGAAATATCAAACAGGGTTCATTACGTAAATTAAATTCAGGATCACCAGCACCAATATTGGCAAATATAATTTGCGTATTTGGCTTTACTTCTGATGTTATAGAATAAAAGTGATGCTCATTCAGCCAAATTAATTTAAAAATTGAGTCAGAGGCAAAACCTTGTGCATTTGCCCACAAGTGCTGATATCCATTTGTTGTTCCAAGTGCTCTTTTTTCACTAGTATTTGGCTGATATTCAATATTTGTGTGCATAAATTGTCCCTTGTAGAAGTAGGGCATATCATAACAATGTTTATTTTCGGATTCTATTCTATAAATATCTACAATTATCTCATTATCAAATAATTGCTTGTCTGATATCAGCGCTATAGTTCGTTGCATTTTGATACCTGGATAAGCATTATTTTCTTTGGCACTCATTATCTGGATTTCAGGATTTAAAGCATCAAAGAACCAGCGATCAGCATGATATTTATTTGCTGTTTTTACGTTTGCATCATATTGTGAACTACTGTCCACAACTACAGTATTATGAGCAATAGTTTGTTTTGCCCATGTTTCATTTTCAGGTAAATAACGTCCACCTTGTTTGTAAAGCACATTTACAAATCTGGCGGCACCATAATCCTGGAAGATTTCATTCCCATTATTATAAAATATGATTGAGAGCCGGTCGAAATGGCCATGACCCATGCCTTGAGAGGGATATTTCATAACCACGCATGGCTCACTATTATCAGATTTTGAGCGTAAAACGCCAATCCCTCCTTCTTTGCCGTCTACACCATCAGTAAATTCCTGCGATTTTCTTTCAAATGGGACAGCTTTATTTGAAGCAATATCTTCAGCAACTTTAAGCCCTCCTGCTGAAATAATCACCTCGTCCTGTTCCTTGGCAATGCTTAACAGAGCGTAATCTGCAGGATATTGATTGTAAATTATATCTACTGATGTAATTAGTTCCGGAGCTAAATACGACATGCTTTTTATGGCATCATTGAGCGGGAAAAATTTACCATCATTATTAGTTAATTGCAAGGTAGTTAGCACTGCCTTTTTTAGTATTTCATTGCGATATTCGAAAATTTTTAGTCCAGGCTTATTATTTTCAATGGCTTGTGCAAAAAGCATAAAGGGCAATAGTGCATAGCGCTGATAATAAGGCCCTTCTGTATAATATCCGTCTGGTGAAAAAAGTTCGCTTAATTGTGTAAAGAAGCCAGGTTTTAAACCATCTTTACTTTCAAACCCTTCAACACCATTAAATGCCTTGTTTACCAAATCTTCATTATTCATTGCAAAGCCTGCCATCCCAACTGCCGCAACTGCCCAAACTCCATGGTTATGAATGAGGTTAAAAACTTTTGGCGTTTCTATCGATAAAAAATTTGCATAAGGAATCAGTAGATCCTTTTCTATTTTTTTTCGTTCATCAGGCTTTAGATAATCATAAATACAATCATAGGCCTGACTTGTATACACCATCCATACAGCCTCATTCAGCGATTGCCAGAATAATTTTCCTGGTGCATAGGATTTATCAATAGGATGCAAACCCAGCGTAGGATAAAGCGTTGCATATTTGATCAACATTTCTTTTACATATTTTGCATAACTCTCATTTTGAGTGAGTTGCCAGAGAATACCAGCGCCATACATATTAAGGTAATTTTGCTTATGTTGATTGTGGGTGTATCCGCCTGCAGGATCTTTTGGTACAGGAACGTCAATTGACTTTTGTATTTCCTGATCAATATTTTTTTTAAGTTTATCAATTGATTTATCTAGCAGGGGCAATTTTCCCATTTTTGATTGAATATCAATAACCGCTTCTTTTGTTAAAATTAAGCATGGGTGTGTATTTTTCTGTGCCAATATCTTGCCTGTTAAGGCCAGAATCACATAAAATATTAAAATATTTCTAATTAAGCTTTTCATAATCAATGTCTTAATGTTGAGTCAAATTACCAATTAAACACAAGTTTTTCGCCAGGTTTAAGTATTTTTTGCTGATTTTGTATTTTAATTTCAGTGTTTTCAAACCCACAGTTGACAACTTCCCAACTATTAGTATCTATGTTAATATACAAATCAGCCTTTCCTGTAATTACTTTTAGTTCATTTATATTATTTAAAAAATACGAAGCAGCTATTAATAAGACTTGCTGGTTTTTAGATAATTTTACCTGGGCATCAGTATTATTTATTTCACTTTTGCCTGATCCTTCAATCTGCCATTCTTGAATTTTTATTGAATTGAGGTCTTTGGGTTCTTTTAACCTGGTTTCAAAATCTTTAAAAGGCATTAAAAGAGTAGTGTAAGCAAAAGCTGCCGTATCTTTTGATTCGAATATTAGATTTCCTTTTCCTCTGGCAGATCCTTTGCTATATTTTATTGGTAAATCACCAAGCTGTAATATTTCCAAGCCAGCACCATTCGGAAAAACAGAGCGGTAATGTTGCATTGCCAATTCTTCATTATAATGGCCTTGCCAGACTTGTTGAAATTTTCTTTTTTCTTTATTTGATTCAAATTTATCTTGTACTATCCAAAAGCCATCTTTTATAAAAATCACTTGTCTTTTATAATTAACCCCAAGATTGGCACAGCCATTATGTTCTGCTGTAAATATATCAATATCAGTGTTTTTGTACCATGAAATTATTTTTGGAATTGGCAATTTTTTGAATTTTCCAAATCCACTTCCACCTTTGTTACCTGTCCAGCTTTGGCCTTGTGTAATAGAATCAACAAGAGCGACGTTTTTCACCCACGAATTTTTAAAATATTCTAAATCAGGCAAATAGTATCGAACCTGGTAATTTGGCAATATCATATTGCCAAAAGCATAGGCTTGTATGCCCAACATATCACCGTGTTGGTGGTCTGGTTTTTCGGCACTTATACCTGCACTTATTATCATGTACAAATCATCTTTATTCCAGCCATTTCGCATGATGTAATAGCCGGTTGAAGGAAATTCAGTGCTTGTGATCTTT
>JARGGF010000541.1 GCA_029210905.1 Bacteroidales bacterium
TCCATTTATTTTTATTTGAAATAGTGCGATGCATGCTCAAATGCCCAATTTCATGGCAAAGCCCGTATATATTATTTTTCCCGCCTTCATTTGGTGAGAGAAACATATCAAGCGAATTGTATTCTAACACAATTCCATTGAGTTTTTTTCTTTCGAAATACAACACAGTTCTCTCTGTTTTGATCACAGAAAAATTAAGTTTATCTGGTAATTGATATCCATTATTTTTGGAAATTTTCCATGCAATTTCAAGAACCTTCACACTGGCTTCTACATATTGCCCGGTTTCTGTCTCGTATTTTACATTAAAATGCTCTGTGTCAAACGTTTGAACTTGGCTTTTTATTGATAATGAAACAATAATCAAAAAAGTTAGACTTATTAATTTATTCATGGTTGAGTTTTTAGTTTTAATTGTATTGCTGACACACTTCAATCAATGGGTGCCAATTGTCTCATAATCTAATCGTTGTTCCCATTCTTAATCCAAAATGCGCTTCAAGGTACATTTCTTCAGGTAGATATCCTTTTGTTTTATAGATGACACCTAAATCAATTGAAAATCCCTTTAAACCTACATTTCTTTTGTTAAGAAAAAAGTACTTTATATCCATATCAACCGCTCCCCCAGTAAAAGATTTATCAATATTAAAATCAAAGTTTACGGGTTGTTGCCAATAATGTCCGGATATGCTTGTTGACAATTTCTCAAAAGGTTTGAAATCATTTAAACTTATTCCAAAACCATTAAACCAGTTTTCTCTGTTTTGAAATTGCCGGACATACAATCCAACATTTAAAGTTTTATGTTTAAGCCACACATTTTCATCAATGAAATCGCCAAATGGTGACATTGTATAACCCATACCAACATTAATTCTTGTATTTTCAGTGAGTCTGAAATTCCCTATACCAAGTATTAAAGGGTTTAGTAAATTCAACAAGGAACGGTAGCCCAACCTATTAACAAACTTTCTTTCATCACTCGTTAGATCCGCATATTTAGTATATCTGTAAAATTCCATATTAGGTCTGTAAAGGTGGCGGGCTGCACCATAGGTGTCAAATCCAACAATATCCCTGTCGAGTTCATTACTTTCTTCCTTTAAATCAATTTCATATTTAAACAGGCCAACCAGATAATACTGAAAAAGGGCGAATTTTCTAGTATAATATTCAAATCTATATTTTTTAAAATCATCTTGTTCAAAACTCCCAATTGCTTCCATCCTTTTTGTTAACATATAATCAGATTCCAGTCCTCCTGTATGCAATCTTACGTATGTGGGCAAATTGTTGTCACGCAGACTTTGTAAGGTTTGATCAGTTACACCTTTTACATAAGCAGCTCCATATTTATTGAAATAGGGTTGAGAAACAGAACCGATTTTATTAGCTGTCAAAATGGAACGATGACCTTCTTCATGGGTTAGTGGCATAAAAAATATTTCTAAGCCAATTTGTATTAAATCGGCTACCCTTTTATGATCCTTAAATGCTGCATATAAACCCTTTGAAAATAGTCGATAACCAGAAATATAATTCTGGTTAAACTGCCTCATTGTAAAAAGGTTAGCCGGTGAGTCCTGAATAATAAAACAATAATCTCTTGTCTCTTTTAAAGAATCATTTTGGGCAAATATCCCAAAATAAATAAAACTGAATAATATTATTGAGATGGTATTTCTCATATGGATAATATGGATTTAATAGTAATTAACCTTAACTTGTACCTGAAACAATAGTAGTAATCATTCAACTTTATTCCCTCCAAATTAGAAGATTGTTTAAGTGAGGCAATTTCCTTCAATTTACTTCTATCCATATTAATATTTTTATAACTTATCCAGAATATTTACTCCAATTATTCATTTGCTTTGATTTAAAATTAACCAAATGATGTTTTAGAACTATAAAAACCCACTCCGTCTGGCATTTTGATACCGAAGGGTTACCATGCTATAAACTATTGGGAGATAAGCGACTAACAAGTTGAGATCCATTGGTTTTTGTTTTATAACACCGGTTTATATTAATATTTTAACGCCTAAGTTTTATGCAAACAATGTCTAAATTATTTTTTATATATGCAAGAGTAACGTTAATCTTATTTCTAATTCCTTAGCCAATAAGGGTTGTAAGTGAAAAAGAGTTATAGGTCTTATTTGTAGGATAATATAGAGCGTATTGTGAAGGCGTTTAGCGTTACTTTATGAATAACTTTATTCTAGAAAATAAAAAAATATTCGGAAAATTCGATAAAATGCCTTATTTCCTAAGTCTGTACCCTGTTTTTATCCTTCTGTAACCACTTTTATGGTATCTGTACCTTGTTTCTACCCTTCTGTACCCATTTTTATGGGGTCTGTACCCTATATTTAACTATCTGTACCCTCTTTTATAGGGTCTGTACCAATGCTGTTTAGTTAACAAATACTTATTTCTTGAGCAGCCCGGCAGGTGTTACAGTGAGCAGTCTAATGTAAAATGACCCTGTTAATTTAGAGCTGTGAGCTTAACTAAACGACATTGATAAATAAACCCCAAATCGTAAAGCACATCTTAAAAACTTTTTTCTCTCTATTGTAAGGGTCATCTCTCCATTTTTACTCTTCATTAAAACAACAGATTTTTTTTTAAAACACTCAATTAACAGACCCATTATGAAAAATTTCCTACTCCTTTTTTCGATTTGCCTATTTGGTTTTAACCACATTTTTGCTCAAATAAATGTTTCAGGAATTATTTCCGATGAAAATGACGGCTCTGCCGTTCCTGGTGTAAATATTGTTTTAAAAGGTACCGCCCATGGCACTATGACAGATTTAAACGGCCAGTTTTCCATTGAGGTACCTGATTCCCAGTCAGTGCTGCAAATAACTTTTGTTGGTTATCAAGCCGTTGAAGTAATAGCTGCTGATGCAATAGAGATATTTGGTGGCACTTTTAATAAAAAAAAGAAGCACAAAAAAACCGAACTAGAAACCGGACAAATAAAAGATACCATCCCGCAGGCCGACCATAAAAAAGCGTTGCGAAAATACCTTGGTTCGCTTGAAGAAGGTAAAACATGTTCACCGTTTATGTATGCTTTTTCTGAAAATGAAGACGACAAAGCTAATTTACCATTAAAAGCAACACTGGTTGATGTAAAAATAGCAGGCATAATTGCTGATGTGATTGTTAAACAGGTGTATGTAAATAAAAGTCCTGAAGTTATAGAGGCTGTTTATGTTTTCCCGGGCTCCAGTCAATCTGCCGTTTATGCCATGAATATGCAGATTGGCAAAAGAACTCTGGTAGCTAAGATAAAAGAAAAGGAAGAGGCTCGTGCAATTTATGAAAAGGCCAAATTGGAAGGGAAAACAGCCAGTCTGCTTGAGCAACATCGTCCAAATGTTTTTCAGATGGATGTGGCAAATATTTTGCCCGGCGATAGTATTGTTGTGGAATTCAGGTATACAGAAACGGTGACTTCCTTAAATGGTGAGTATTCATTTGTTTTTCCTCGTATAGTAGGCCCACGTTATGCCAAAACCAATGAAAAGTGGTTAAGCCAGGTTAAATCACAAGAGGGTGCTGCCATTGATTTCGACATTGCAATAAATATTCTTTCGCCAATTCCAATAAAGGAAATAAGTGCAGATTCACTGAAAATAGATGTCCTTCAGGAAGATCGGCGAAAAGCCAGGATTACCCTTGATGATTCTGAAAAACAACTCAATAAATCAGATATACTTGTAAAGTATCGTTTACGGGGTGATAAGGTGGAATCAGGCATTTTAACCTACGAACATAATGATGAGAACTTTTTTCTATTAATGATGGAACCTCCCAAAAAAGTCAGGAAAGAGCAATTACCTCCGCGTGAGTATATTGTTATTATGGACGTATCAGGATCTATGAATGGCTATCCAATAAAAACCTCAAAAACTTTATTAAAAAAGCTTTCAGAATCATTTGATTCTACCGATGTATTTAATATAGTTCAGTTTGCAGCTGGTAGCAAAGCGTTCAGGCATAAATCTGTACCTGCCACTAAAGCTAATTTGTCTGATGCCTTTGATTTTATCGACAGGCCTGCAGGAAATGGAGGTACGGAATTATTAGCCGGGTTAAAAAAAGCATTTAATTTACGCGCAGATTCCGGATATTCCACAACTTTTATTATAGCTACCGATGGATATGTTGATGTGGAATCTGAAGCCCTTAATTTTATCAGGCAAAATCTTAACAAAGCCAATGTGTTTTGTTTTGGAATAGGCAGCAGTGTCAACCACTTTATTATTGAAGGTATAGCTTATGCCGGAATGGGCGAAGAATATGTGGTAACAAATGCAAACGAAGCTGAAAAGATAGCAGATGGCCTGATAGAACAAATAAAATTTCCCGTGCTCACTGATATTCAAACATCATTTG
>JARGGF010000542.1 GCA_029210905.1 Bacteroidales bacterium
CACCCCCGCCAAAAATAACACCAAATCTTATTCAACCGAACCTATTTCCGACATTTTCATCTGAATATTTTAATATGCGCTTATTTATACTCTTTTTAAATTACAATTATTGTTTTGTTAAAATTTGTAAAATTGATAGAAATCTCTATTTTCGATACAAATTATAAAGCGCATGATAGTTATATTTATACTCATCGGATTAAGCTTATTTGTCGCCATTATTTTTCTTTTTGTATTCATCTGGAACGTAAAATCAGGCCAATACGAAGACGACTATACTCCTTCGGTCAGGATGCTTTTTGATGATAAAAAAAAAGATAATAAGGAACAAAAGAATAAAGATACTCAAACTACAAAAAATCGATAAAACTCGAATTGTATGGAACTACAGAAATTTTATTACGACAATAAAATTGTCAAACAATTTGCCTACGCAACAATGCTTTGGGGTATCGTTGGAATGCTGGTGGGCCTGGTAATAGCATTGCAACTTGCCTTCCCAATTTTTAATTTTGATTTTCAGTATACAACATTCGGACGTGTAAGGCCAGTGCATACCAATGCCATTATTTTTGCCTTTGTGGGCAATGCCATTTTCACCGGCGTTTATTACTCAATGCAGCGACTGCTTAAAACAAGGATGTACAGTGATTTGCTAAGCAAGATTCATTTTTGGGGTTGGCAGTTAATTATTGTTCTTGCCGCAGTTACACTACTGGCAGGGTACACTATGAGTAAAGAATATGCAGAGCTGGAATGGCCTATTGATATCCTGATTGCTATTATTTGGGTAGTTTTTGGTATAAATATGATTGGTACAATGATTGTTCGCCGTGAGCAACATATCTATGTAGCCATATGGTTCTATCTCGCTAGTTTTCTGGCAGTTGCCATACTGCATATTGGCAATTCGATTGAAATTCCTGTTAGTTTCTTAAAAAGTTACCCGGTTTATGCCGGCGTTCAGGATGCCTTGGTCCAATGGTGGTATGGGCACAACGCTGTAGCATTTTTCTTAACTACGCCATTTTTGGGCTTAATGTACTATTTCCTTCCTAAAGCTGCTAATCGTCCCGTATATTCATATAAATTATCGATTTTACATTTTTGGGCATTGATATTTATTTACATGTGGGCAGGGCCTCACCATTTATTGTATCAGGCACTACCCGATTGGGCTCAGGCGCTGGGAACCACCTTCTCTATCATGCTAATTGCCCCATCCTGGGGTGGTATGATGAACGGGCTGCTAACTTTAAGAGGGGCCTGGGATAAAGTACGCGACAGTGCCATTTTAAAGTTTATGGTTGTTGCGGTTACAGCTTATGGAATGGCAACTTTCGAAGGGCCTATGCTTTCGCTTAAAAATGTGAATGCACTAAGCCACTTTACAGATTGGACCATTGCCCACGTGCATATTGGTGGAATGGGCTGGAATGGTTTCCTCACTTTTGGTATGCTTTACTGGTTACTGCCAAAAATATTTAACACAAAGCTTTTTTCTCAAAAATTGGCAAATGCTCATTTCTGGATTGCCACTTTGGGTATGCTAATGTATTCAGTACCATTATATTGGGCAGGATTCACACAAACTCTGATGTGGAAAGAATTTAATGCTGATGGTTTTCTTGCTTATCCGAATTTCCTTTCCACTGTCACCCAGATTTTACCTATGTATATGACAAGGGTTGTTGGGGGAATTTTCTATTTTACCGGCGCAATATTGATGGTATATAATCTGATAAAAACTGTGAATAGCGGAAATATTATCAATAATGAAGAAGTAGAAGCTCCTGCTAGAGCAGTACTTCAGGCATCAAAACTGGATGGTGAATCAACTCATCGCTGGCTTGAAAGAAAACCGGTACGTTTTGCCGTTTTGACTTTAATCGCTGTTGTTATAGGTGGAGCCATTGAAATTATTCCGGTAATAGTAGTAAAATCAAACATCCCTAGTATACAAAGTGTACAGCCTTATACTCCTTTAGAACTTGAAGGGCGTGATATTTATGTCAGGGAAGGTTGCTATACCTGTCATTCTCAAATGGTTAGGCCTTTTCGCTCTGAAACAGAAAGATATGGCGATTATTCAAAAGAAGGTGAATTTGTTTATGACCACCCTTTTCAATGGGGGTCTAAAAGAACAGGGCCTGATTTGGCTAGATCTGGTGTGGTAACAGGTAAAATGTACAAATCTGCAACATGGCATTACAACCATTTTATGGACCCCAGATCAATGAGTCCGGAGTCTATAATGCCAAAATACCCCTGGTTTGCTAAACAAACGCTCGATATTTCAAGCCTAAAAAGAAAAATTGAAGTAATGCAGTCTTTAGGGGTGCCTTATCCTGAAGGATATGCTGAAAAAGCTGAAGCAGAACTGATAGCCCAGGCCGAAAAAATCGCAGCGGAGCTGAAGGCCTCAGGGATTGAAATAGCTGCTGATAAAGAAATGATTGCAGTGATAGCATACTTGCATCGTTTGGGTAAGGATATTTCAACAGCTGAAGTTAATCCATAGAATTGTTTAACAGGCAAATTTGTAAAAATATGAGAATAATAACCCATTCATTGGATCAAATATCAGGTCTTGACATACTGGCAAGCGGCTCATTGATAGTTTTCTTTATCTTGTTTTTATGGATCCTCTACAGAATATTTAGAACAAGCAAGAAAGATGCAACTAAATGGGCCAATTTACCCCTGGATCTGGATGATGAAATACCGGAAATGAGTACTAATGAAACTGCTAATGCTTGATATTTGTAGCATGATGAATTAATTCAGCATTACAAAAAGCAACTATACATTAAATTATTGGGATTAAAGACTTTAATATAAAAAAACAAAAATCCATGGATAAGCATAATGAACAAATGGAATTTGATGAAAGATTTGATCAAAACTTAATTGAAGATCATGAATATGATAATATTCGCGAATTGGATAACCCTGCACCCTTTTGGTTGATGGGACTGTTTTACCTTTCGGTACTATTTTCGATATTTTACGGTGCCTATTATTTTTGGATAGGAATAGGTGAACTGCAGACTGCTGAATATAAATCAGAAATAGCTGCTGCCGAAATTAACAGCAAAAAACAAGCCTCAAGTGCCTTCGACGAATCAAACATAAGCCTGTATCACGATGAAGCAAACCTTGCAGCAGGAGCTGAACTGTTTGCTACTAAAACTTGTGTAACCTGTCATGGAACAAAGGGCGAAGGCAATGCAATAGGACCAAATATGACTGATGAATATTGGATTCATGGGAATACCCCTGAACAACTATACCAGGTAGTTAAAAATGGGGTTCCTGAAAAAGGGATGACACCATTTAAAGGGCAACTATCTGAAAAACAAATTGTTCAGGTTATAAGTTTTCTCTTGATAAAATTACAGGGAACAACTCCTGAAAATGCAAAAGCCCCACAGGGCGAAAAGCTTGGATTCTATTCTGCAAGCCAGAGTGAAGTAAAAGAACCTAATGATTCAACACTTCAATAAGAAAAAATAGTTCACCTAAAAAGCTGCATTCTGAAAAAAAATTAATAGAATACAGCTTTTTTTACAATTCTACCTTTCCTGTTTCAAGAACTTCTGCAATGGCCGATTTTAGAAGAGCAATATTCCAGGGTTTTGGAATTGATTTTAATAATTTATAGTTGTCAAAAGCATCACTAACTGACTCAATTTCAGTATATCCTGATGTTAAAATTCTATAAGGTGGTTCATTTGGAAAAATCTTAAATACCTCTTTTAAAAATTCCACACCTGTCATTTCTGGCATTTTTTGATCCGTAACTATCAGATCTACCTGAGTTTTTTTTAGCATGTCAAGAGCTTCAATTGGCGATTCAGCAAGTAAAACATTATAATGCATGATAAAAAGTGCTTTGAATAACTCAAGATTAATCTGCTCATCATCTACATATAATACTGTGTATTTTTTATCTGCCATATTTTAGAGGCTAACGAAAATATAATTAATTGTGACAATACCTCCACCGAATTAAACATCGGGAAGAAACAAGCCAGGTAAAACAATATTTTAAAAATCTATTAAATAAATTATTGGCATTTCAGATAAGAAGAATAAGCACCGGCCTATCGAAAACTTATGATAAAAATATTAAAAAAAAACCATATAATGCTCAAAACAAGATTTAATTACAGCAAAGACCAAAATTATGAGGTAGTATAAAATACAAATAGAATTTCACTTCTCTTCATATATAAAATCTTATCGATTTAGATTTAGCCTTTATTAAAGATGAACCAATTAAGGTCTAAATAAAAATCGATGAACCTTTCGCAATTTTTCCTTATGCAAAGTAATTGTAAGGAAACAGATGGACTGAAAACGGAGTACCTCTGATAAAAATAAATTAAAATAATTTCAC